>CBHRAM010000241.1:0-5748 GCA_966076165.1 uncultured Chitinophagaceae bacterium | reverse complement strand
AAAACAGTGTTGATCACCATGGTGAACAGCCGTGAGTTCTGGGATAATAAATCATTACGTGAAAAAGTAAAATCACCTTTCGAATTTGCGATCAGTGCTATCCGTGCCACCAATGCGGATGTGCAGCAGCCTTTTCAGATCTATAACTGGTGTACAAGGATGGGGCAACGTTTTTACTACTACCAGGCACCCACGGGCTTTCCTGACCGTGCCACATACTGGATCAATACGGGCTCTTTGCTGAACCGGATGAATTTTGGATTGGCATTCGCTACCGAAAAAATCCCCGGTGTAAAACTGAACCTGGCGGCATTGAATGATAACCATGAGCCCGAAAGTGCAGAAGCCGCACTGGCTATCTACAGTAAAATATTATTACCTGAAAGAAACCAGGATGATAATATCCGTCGGCTGACCGCGATGGTGCGTGATGTAAACCTCGAGAAAAAGATCAACGAGGCAGCAGATAAAAATGCACCGCCACCTGCGGATCAAATGAATACACAACAGGATGATCTGATGGCAGGAAATGCACCAACTGCCCGTAACAGACGACAGAATCAAAAAGCATTATTAAGTAAAAAGAATTTGCCGGTGACCACTTTGTACGTAGCAGGTAACACAAATACTGTTTCACAGGTAGCCGGTATTATTATCGGCTCACCGGAATTTCAACGTAAATAAAAACTGCGCCCTTGCGCCTTTGCGGGAAAATTTACACGCAAAGACGCAGAGGCGTAATAAAATAATCAATATGGTAGATCGCAGAGCATTTATGAAATCGGGCGCATTGGCACTGTTCGCCGCAGGTATAGGTGGTGTACCCACTTTTATTGCACGGGCCGCAGACAGCCGCAAGATCTTATCGCCCTATAAAAAAAATAAGGTACTCGTTTGTATTTTTCAACGGGGTGCCATGGATGGATTGATGGCGGTGAGTCCGTATACAGATCCAAACCTGAAGGCTTTGCGCCCAACATTATATATGAGCCCCGCAGAAACAGAGGGCAAGATGATCGACCTGGATGGGCGTTTTGGTTTGCATCCATCACTCGATGCCTTCACGCCTTTCTTCAGGGATGGGCGCATGGCCATTGTGCATGGTGTGGGAAGTCCCAACACCACCCGAAGCCATTTTGATGCACAGGATTATATGGAGAGCGGAACACCCTTCAGTAAAAGCACCGGTAGTGGCTGGCTGAACAGGGCCGTGGGTTTATTAGGACATGAGGGCACACCTTTTCGAGCCGTAAGTTTAACCAGTTCACTCCCCAGAAGTTTGTACGGCGATAATGAATCGCTGGCCATTAATAACCTGCAGGAGTTTGCAATACAGATGCGTGGTAACCCATTTGCTTCTAATCTTGCCTCTAAATCATTTGAACAGTTATACGATCAGACATCCAGCCAGATCCTGAACAAAACCGGTAAAGAAAGTTTTGATGCGATGAAGATGCTGAATGTGAACAATATTAAAAATTACCAGCCTGCAAATGGGGTGGTCTATCCAAACTCTGCTTTGGGTAATTCTTTAAAGCAGATCGCAACGTTGATTAAAATGGATGTAGGAATGGAAGTGGCATTTGCAGAGAGTGGCGGATGGGATACCCATTTTAACCAAGGGGCCGCCAATGGTGCACTGGCGCGTAACCTGAAAGATTTCAGCGATTGCATTGCCGCATTCTGGAAAGACATGGATGCACACCAGGATGATGTGACCGTAATGACCATGACCGAGTTTGGCCGCACCGCCCACCAGAACGGCACCGGTGGTACCGACCATGGCCGAGCCAGTTGTTTGTTTGTATTGGGTAATGATGTACAGGGAGGGAAAGTGTACAATAATATGAAAACACTTGCCAAAGAAGACCTGGAAGATGGGCGTGACCTGCCGGTAAGTACCGATTTCCGTTCAGTATTCAGTGCCGTGGCGAACGGGCATTTGAAGATCAATGATAACAAGAAACTTTTTCCTCAGTGGGATGGGCAGAGTTTGTCGTTGATGAAGGGGTGAAAATAGCGAGTTGATTAAAGCCGCAGATTCGAAGATTGCTTCCTAAGAAATAATCTGCGAATCTGCGGCTTTATTTATACCATACTTAATTTATATACAATAATCCCTTTTTATCAAAACGATACATCATTTCTAATGGATATTTATTTCGCAGTTCGGTCTCTTTTCTTAGATAGTTAGCATAGAAATCATTTGTCATCAGATCTACCTGAACATAATGCTTTCCATAATTAATTGCATTCTTGGATAGCTTGCTGGCAAAATAATTTGAAAAATCTGCTGCTTTGTATTTATTTAATTCCTCATTTCCCACCCTTTTCTCATCGATCCAGATCCCGTAAGTTTTACTGTCTTTCCATGCGTTCAGTTGCACTTCGGTAGGGGTTTCTTTAGGTAGTGGGTTGTACCGTTTCATAAAGACCACTTTAGCTTCATCCTGTTGCGCCTTATTCATTTGTTTAAAAATCGTGACCATCCTGTTTCTTTCTGCATCTGAAACATGACCTAATATATCATGTCCGTTTTTAGTTTTTGTCATGTTACGCGCAATGATGGTCTCATATTCATCCAATAACTCTTTTGATGCCCCCTCTGTTGAGGAAGTTGTTGCTGATGTAGCTGGCTTAGTTTTGGGGTTATCCTGAACTTGTGCCAGAATCAGTTTTGTGCTGAATAGAACCAACATAGCGGCCAAAACCGGGACTGTCAATATCTTTTTTAAAAAACTGATGGTAGGGTTAGCTTCTCTGGTCATCATAACTAATCTTTTTTTGGTTACAGAAAAATTGAAAGGACTGGTTAGGTAAGCTTTGTTACCAAGACTGACTTTCTCCAATAATAAATATTGATAAGCCGGGATATTGCCGGAATTTCTTACAACAGCATCATCTGCCAGAAACTCGTGGTTAAGCTGAATGGCCTTTTTGTAAACGATGAATAATGGGTTAAACCAGAAAACGGAATGGATTAGCTCTATGAACAGAATATCCCAGGAATGCTTCTCTTTTACATGGGTTAGTTCATGTGTTAAGATCTCTGTTTCGATGGTTTGAGCGGTAAAATCTGATTCGCTGATAAAAATGTATCGTAAGAAAGTATGACTGACCACTTTGTCTTTTAATAAAACCAGTTTAGCGCTATGGTAGGGAACAACTGTGTTCTTTGCAATTTGAGAAAGCAATGCATGAAGGTTTCTGATAAAGCGGATGAGTAAACCCAGACAAACAAGAGCATACAGGATCCATAATGCCGGGGGTACAAAATTTGTTTCAGCTTTCTGTGATAACGTTTGCGATGTACTTGTGGTTTCTGCAAAACGAATGATCTCAGAATAGGTTTCCTGTACATTTTGCAAAACCGGTAATGTTTGCGGGTGAATGGTAAAACTGATCAATGGGATCAGTAATGAGCATACAATACTGCCTAATAAATACCATCGGTTAAACCGGTGCATCTTTTCTTTTTCCAGTAACAGCAGGTAGACCATCAGGAATACAGCTGAGCAAAGGATCGATTTAAAAAGATATAGTATCATTTTTTCTTTTTTTCAATTTCCTGGTCAATGATCTTACGTAGCTCTTTTAATTCAGCGGTAGTAAGATGCGTAGCTTTTGTAAAGAAGGAAGCAAACTGCATCACCGAATCATTGAAATTGGTTTTGATCATGCCATTCACATATTTGGAGAAGTATGTTTCTTTTTTTACAAGCGGATGGTATTCTCTTGAGTTGCCATAAACCTTATATCCTACAAAACCTTTATCTGCCATTCTTTTTAACAACGTTGCCACTGTTGTGCTGGCCGGTTTAGGCTCAGGGTAGGCATCTATCAGATCTTTCAGGAATGCTTTTTCGAGGTTCCAGAGATATTCCATTAATTGTTCTTCCGATTTGGAAAGTTTCATCTATTCTACAATTTGATTACTTATTCTACAAATGTAGAATAATTTTTCACAAAACCAAATATCCCGAAAGAATTTCCGGGATATTTAACAAATCGTTGTTTTGCGTTCGGATGGACTATTCCACCTCCACAATCATTTCCACTTCCACAGGCATATGAAAAGGAAGCGCATACATGCCCACTGCGGAGCGGGCATGTTTTCCTTTTTCGCCAAAAATGGCCACCATCAGGTCTGAATAGCCATTGATCACTTTGGGCTGATCTGCAAAATCTTCTGTACAGTTGACCATGCCAAGTACTTTGATGATGCGCTTTACTTTTGATAAGTCACCCAATTCTTTTTTTAACACCGCGATCTGCATAATAGCCGTAAGACGGGCAGCCTGGTAGCCCTGCTCAATGGTCATATCTTTCCCAAGTTTACCTGTTATATATTTTCCATCAGGCTGCACCGGGCCCTTGCCCGCGAGATATAACAGATTACCGGTACGAACCACATTTACATAATTGGCAACCGGTGCCATCACTTCGGGTAAAACAATTCCCTGGGCTTTTAATTTGTCCTCAGGCGTTTGAGCCAGTGCACCAATAGATGTGAGCAAAAGCAACAGAAGGGTGATCTTTCTCATATAGCGTATTTGATAAAGGGTAAATCGATGTGTTTCTAAAAGTAAACAATCTTACCAAACCCTTAACCCATAAACTATCCGCTTATTTGCCTTCATTACGGTATTTTTGAGGCAAACACAGCAATATGTCCATTGAAGTTTCTCTCTTGCTTAAACAATACGGCGAGCAGAAAGCGGTAAATAATGTTTCCTTTAAAGTAAACAAAGGAGAGATCGTAGGTTTTCTGGGGCCTAACGGTGCGGGTAAGAGTACTACAATGAAAATGATCACGGGCTATCTGCAACCCGATGGCGGGAAAGGCATGGTTTGTGGCCTGGATGTGGTAGCCGATCCTGTTGCGGTAAAAAAGAAGATCGGGTATCTGCCGGAAGCCAATCCTTTATATACAGATATGTATGTACGGGAATATCTTTCCTTTATTGCGGGTGTTCATGGTTTAAAAGAGATAAGACCGGCTGTTGAAAAAGTGATCACACTCACCGGTTTAACGGTTGAATCGAAAAAGAAGATCGGGCAATTATCCAAAGGATATAAACAGCGGGTAGGCCTTGCCGCTGCTTTGATCCATGATCCGGAAGTATTGATACTGGATGAACCTACCAGCGGATTGGATCCCAACCAGATCATCGAGATCCGTAATGTAATTAAGCAACAGGGACAAAATAAAACCGTTCTCTTCTCCTCACATATCCTTCAGGAAGTAGAAGCGATCTGCGACCGGGTGATCATTATTAACAAAGGAAATATTGTTGCAGATGACAGTTTGCGGAACCTGCAGCGAAGTAAAACTGATCTGCATGTGGTGAGTGTGGCGTTTCAGGAAGCTGTGGATGTGGTGTTGTTAAAAGAGTTAAAAGAGGTTACAATGGTTGAAGAACTCCAGACTTCTCACTTCAGACTCCAGACTTCAAATCCAGATGCTGTTCGTAAACAATTACTAACGCTCTCGGTAGATCATAATCTGAATATTGTGTCATTGCAAACAGAAGGCCATAGCCTCGAAGAAGTATTCCGATCGCTAACGAACAAATAATCGGTAGCAAAATTTGTAAAACAAACTAATGCTTCTTTGTGTTCATTGCGGCCCGTCGCGTTCTTTGCGTTACCGCTTTAAATCTGCATTAACGACAGCTAAGTTATATTAGCTTTAGCGATTGCTTAATTTGGTCTGATTGAAACGAAAAGCTGGAACGCAAAGGGCGC
>CBHRAM010000240.1:0-5763 GCA_966076165.1 uncultured Chitinophagaceae bacterium | reverse complement strand
GAAAGTGCCCGTGTATGAAGGTTATGGACAAACTGAGAACCGTCCCGTGATCAGTGTGAACCGCCAGGAAAAAGTCGGCACCAAATTCGGAACTGTGGGCCCACCCATCAATGGTGTAAAAGTAAGACTTGAGGATGACGGAGAGATCTGTGTTTCCGGTCCCTGTGTGATGGAAGGCTATTATAAACGCCCCGATCTTACGGCAGAGACCGTGATCGATGGATGGCTGCATACTGGTGATATTGGTGTGTTTGAAGACAATACCTTCTTAAAGATCACCGATAGAAAAAAAGAACTGTTTAAAACCAGTGGCGGCAAATATGTGGCACCGCAGCCGATCGAAAATAAATTTAAAGAAAGCCCATTCATAGAACAGATCATTGTAGTAGGTGCCGACAGGAAATTTGTTGGCGCATTGATCGTTCCTTCCTTTGCGGTATTGCGCGAATGGATGAAAGAAAAAGGACTTACCTATACCACCAATGAAGATGTGATCAACAACCCCAAAGTATTGGAGCTGTTCAGGGGATTGGTAGAAAGTTTTAATGAATTCTTTAACCATGTAGAGCAGATCAAAAAATTTGAACTGTTACCCAGGGAATGGACCATTGAAACAGGAGAGATGACACCTAAGATGAGTTTGAAACGAAAAGTGGTGATGGAGAAGTTCAAAGATGCGATAGAAAGAATCTATGCTTCTTAGAAATACCCGATTTCAATATTATCAAGCCGCAAAGAAGATTCCTTTGCGGCTTTCTTTTGCTCATTTGTGTTATCTGTGGCAAAAAATATTTGTTCTTACTCACTGGTACAATTATTCCCATTTCGTTTTATATTGTGTAACCCTTGCCGGTATAAGCATACCCAACCATCTCTACACCTTTAAAACTGCTACTATGCACAAACCCTTGCTGTTCCTCAACCGGAAAATGATCGCGGTTATCCTTACCTGTTCATGCCTGTTCGTATTGCTTTCACCTGTTACCTCACAAACAGCCAAAAAATATGATGCGGCTTTTGTGGAAGGGTTAAAGAAAGAAGCGTTGACCTCCGTTGCCGCCAAAGAAAAAGCGATCCAGGAAATGGTGGATATGGTATTCAGTTTTGGCGAACTCGGTTTTCAGGAAATAGAAACCTCTAAATACCTGACAGGTATTCTTGAGAAAAACGGGTTTACCATTGAACGCGGCATCTCCGGTATACCCACGGCCTGGATGGCCAAATGGGGTAATGGCAGCCCGGTGATCGCATTGGGTAGCGATATTGATTGTATCCCCAAAGCTTCACAGAAACCCGGAGTAGCGTATAAAGACCCGATCGTAGAAGGGGCGCCCGGTCATGGGGAAGGACATAATTCCGGGCAGTCCGTGATCATCTTTGCTGCATTGGCCATGAAAGACCTGATGCAGAAAAACAATATCCCCGGCACACTGGTGATCTGGCCCGGAGTGGCGGAAGAACTGGTGGGAAGCAAAGCCTGGTATATCCGTGATGGGTATTTTAAAAATGTGGATGCCTGCATCTTCACCCATGTGAGCAGCGAATTTCAATGCAATTATGGCGATCCCGGAATGAATGGATTGGTATCGGTACAATTTGCATTTGATGGAGAAGCGGCCCATGCTGCCGGTGCACCATGGCGTGGCAGAAGTGCGCTGGATGCCGTGGAACTGATGGATGTGGGCTGGAATTTTAAACGCGAACACCTGAAACCTACCCAGCGTTCCCACTATGTAATAACGGATGGAGGTGATCAACCCAATGTGGTTCCTTCCAAAGCCAGTGTGTGGTATTATTTCAGGGAGAGGACTTATGAGGATATACAGAGTATGTATGATGCCGGTATCAAAATAGCGAATGGTGCCGCAATGATGACAGATACCAAAATGAGTTATAAAATTGTAGGTACTGCATGGCCCGGGCATTTTAATAAAGTGCTGGCACAAACCATGACGGCCAATATCAAGCGGGTAGGTTTTCCGCAATGGACAGATGCGGATAATGAAATGGCCCGTGCCGTACAAAAACTGGTGGAAGCACCAAAAAAAGACCAGTCAGGAAAAGAGATCAATGGTCTCAAAACTACATTGGATACTGTAAAAGGATCTGTGCCCTTCTCATGGGGTGGTGGTTCGGATGATATTGCAGATATCTCCTGGAACCTGCCAACCATTGTGTTGAACTATCCTGCAAATATCCCCGGCACCAAAGGGCATCACTGGGCAGATGCGATTGCCATGGCAACACCTATCGCACATAAAGGCTCACTCGCCGGTGCCAAAGCGGCTGCCTTAATGCTGGTGGATCTTTTCACCGACCCGAAAGTATTGGCAGATGCCAAAGATTATTTTACCAATGTGCAAACCAAGGATATCAAGTATAAACCCTTTATCAAAGCAACCGATCCACCTGCTATCAATCTCAATAAAGAGATCATGGGAACCTATCGCGAGCAGATGAAGAAATTCTATTACGATCCCTCTAAGTACAAGACCTATCTCGATCAGTTAGGTATTCATTATCCAACGGTAGAAAAGAAATAAAAACCCTCCCGCCCAAAACACTGGGCGGGATTTTTTTACGGTGTTACTGATCTTTTGAGAGGCTATGATTTGATAAAAATTGTTTATATATTTATCAATACCTTTTTAAAATCCTTAAACAAACTGTATGAAAAGACTTCTCAAAGCTGTGTTGTTCATTGTAACAGGTGTTGTTGTACTAGTATCCCTTTCCGCAGGGTATGTATATTTTTTCCTGCCTGATGTAGGCAAACCAACCGATCTGAAAATAGAGATAACCCCTCAACGTGTTGAACGGGGAAAATACCTGGCTACCACTGTAGCGGTTTGTATTGATTGTCATTCTACCCGCGACTGGTCATTATTCTCCGGCCCTCTTGTAGCCGGTACAGATGGAAAGGGTGGTGAAAAATTTGCGAGAGAATTTGGTTTTCCCGGAACATTTTATGCAAGGAATATTACGCCGTATAAATTAAGCAGCTGGACAGATGGTGAAATATTCCGCGCGGTAACCAGTGGGGTAAGTAAAGACGGAACCCCTTTATTTCCGCTGATGCCTTATGCGCATTATGGAAAAACAGATAAGGAAGATATTTACAGTATCATAGCTTATATCCGGTCCCTTACACCCATCAAGAATGATGTGATCCCATCGCAGGCCGATTTTCCGGTAAATATTCTGATGCACCTGGCACCCAAAAAGCCGGAATTCGTAACCAAGCCGGCAGAATCTGATCCTTTACAATATGGGGGATACCTGGTTATGATGGCAAGTTGTGTGGAATGTCATTCAAAAGAAAACAAAGGTGAAGTGATCAAAGGGACTGAATTTGGCGGCGGGCGTGAATTTGCTTTACCCAGCGGCACGGTTCGCTCGGCCAATATTACTTCGCATAGTACAGGGATCGCTCTTATGACGAGGGAAGCTTTTTTAGCGAGGTTTGCTCAATACCGCGATACCGGTTACAAACCGGTAAAACTGCAACCCACAGAGTTTAATTCACCCATGCCATGGACCATGTATGCAGGCATGAAAACTTCTGATCTTTCGGCCATCTATACTTTTCTCCGATCGGTAAAACAGCAGGATAATAAGGTGGAGAAATTCACCCCCCGCAAGGGCTGATAGGGTCGCTGATCCTACCAAAATGGCCGGGTGTAACAGCCCGGCCATTTTTATTATCCGATTTATGGAATGATCCGGCTGATTGGTAAACAAATCTTGGACAAAAGCCAAATCTTAACGAAATTGTTGTTCTGTGTGGCACGGAGGATATGGGTATATTTGATATCCGGGCTTCCGAGGCTGATTTCCAACTAATATCCACAGGGGCATATGGTACTCACATCTGTTTATGAAACTTTTTTTGAAACCACGCTGAATGCTTTGGTACTTGCAAAGCGGGATGGGATCATTATGGAAGTGAACAGGGCAGCTTGTGATATTTTCGGTTATACAGAAATGGAAATGATCGGTATGGAAAGAAAGGCCTACCTGGATACCCATGACCCTGTTTTCCTGGACATGATGCAGCAACGGAATGCGACCAACGCGAAACTCAGTGGTGTAATTACCGGGATCCGGAAAAACGGGGAAAGGTTTCCGCTGAAGATCTCGTCTGTGATTATCCGGAATGAAGAAGGCGAAGAGATCATTGGTGCGATCATTTATGATATTTCGGAAGAGATCAAACAGGAACAGGCGCTTACACAATTACTGGAACAGAGTAAGAAACTGCACCAGCAGGAAGAAGACAGCCGTGTTTTACTGGAAAGTGTATTGGACAGTATCACCGATGGATTTTTTATCATCGACAGAAACTGGACGGTTCTTTTCTGGAACAAAGCGGCAGAAAACATCCTGCTAAAGAGTGAGGAAGAACTGATCGGAAAGAATTTATGGGAAGAGTTTCCTGATCTTGCCGTACTGCAGCAGCATGTAGACTACCAGACACTTGTTGGTAAAAACAAGTCGATCCGCTTCCGCGAATACTTTCCAAAGTATAAGATCTGGGCCGAAGTAAGTGTATATCCTTCTGAAAAAAACATTTCTGTTTATTTTAAAGACGTTACAGAGGTAAGAACACTCCGTTCGCTGGAAGTACTGGAGAGAGAAGTGCTGGAGATGAACGCGAAGACCGACAGCAAACTGGAAGAGACCCTTGAATTCTATTTACGGGAGATACAGGGTATTCATCCGGGCATGATCTGCTCTGTTCTGAAACTGAAAGGGAACCGTTTGTACAACTGGGCTTCTCCCAGTCTTTCGAAATCATACACCGATTCAATTAACGGGCTGGAAATTGGCGATAATGTAGGTTCCTGTGGGACGGCTTCCTTTCTGAAAGAAAAAGTAATTGTATCTGATATTGAGAATGATCCGAGATGGGCGGGTTATGTACCACTTGCAGAAAAAGAAGGCCTGAAAGCCTGCTGGTCGTTCCCGATCATTGATTCAAGAAATCATCTTTTAGGAACATTTGCCATTTATTATAAGAAAATAAAAGTGCCTACTGCTGAAGAGGAAAGCACTTTGGAGCGAGCCAAGAACCTGCTTACCGTAATACTCGAAAATAAAATATCAGTAGAAGCGGTAAAATCAAGTAACCAGAAATACGACGTGGTGGCATTGGCCACCAATGATGCGATCTGGGATTGGAATGTAGACACCAATGAAGTTACCCGTACCGGCCAGGGGCTGAAGACACTTTTTGGCTACGACCTTGAAGAAGCGGCTGCAGAACATGAGTTCTGGAACAAAAGGATTCATCCCGATGATTTCAAAAGGGTGATGGAGAACCAGGTATTGGTGATCAATGATCCGGAGAAAATGTATTGGGAGGATGAGTATAAATTTCTGAGAAAAGACGGCCGGTATGCTTACGTGTTTGATAAGGGATATATCATACGCGATGAGCAGGGTAAAGCGATCCGTGTGATAGGGGCTACCCGGGACATAACCGACAGAAAAGAAAGCGAAGCTTTATTACTGGAACTGAATAACCGCCTCAAACAGCGAGCAGATGAATTGGCTGCATCCAATGTGGAACTGGAGCGCTTTGCTTATATTGCCTCGCATGATATGCAGGAACCCCTGCGGATGATCACCAGTTTTCTGCAGTTGTTCAAGAAAAAATATGAAGACCAGATAGATGAGACTGCGGAACAGTATATCCATTTTGCAGTGGATGGGGCAGACCGGATGAAGAAATTGATCCTGGACCTGCTGGAATATTCAAGA
>CBHRAM010000239.1:0-5779 GCA_966076165.1 uncultured Chitinophagaceae bacterium | reverse complement strand
TCTTCGATTGCTTCACCCATCATTGTAAATAATGAAGTGGTGGCTTTGTTCACTTTCTATATGAGCAAGGAATTCTTTTTTGACCCAACCGAAGTGGAGTTGCTGCAGAACGTAGTTGATAATATATCCTTCGGGCTGGATAAGTTACGGATCACAGAACTGCAAAAAAGCGCTGAAGCAGAATTACGAAAAAGTGAAGAAGTAAATAAGGCCATCGTGTCTACCTTCCCGGATAAAGTATTCCGTGTGAGGCAGGATGGAACTGTTCTTGACCTGCATGTACAGAATGAAAAAGACCTGTATGTGCCCAGGGAGAAAGCAACGGGCAGGAAGTTTGCTGACTATTTACCCCATGATGTTGCAAAAGAGATGATGACGGCCCTTGCAAAAGCCTTCCGCACAAAAAAACTGGTCACTATTGAGATCTCGCTCCCGATCCATGGTGAAACCCGTTTTCATGAAGCACGGACGATTGCCATGACACAGGGAGAGGCCCTGGTTATTATCCGTGATGTAACCGAAGCCAGGTTATCAGAGAAAGCGTTAAAGGATTCGCTCAATGAAGTGTCGAATTATAAATATGCGATCGATCAATCGTCTTTGGTTGACATTTCTGATAAAGATGGAAGGATCATCTATGTGAATGATATATTTTGTAAAGTTTCTCAATATACAAGTAAGGAACTCATCGGAAATGACCATCGCATCCTGAATTCAGGATACCATGAAAAAGCATTTTTTACCCATATGTGGGAAACTGTACTTTCCGGAAAAGTATGGCAGGGAGAAGTAAGGGAAAAAGCAAAGGATGGCCATTATTTCTGGTTAAACACCACCATTGTTCCTTTTATGAATATCAATGGTGAGCCATATCAATATGTTAGTATCCGTAAGGATATTACTATCAGGAAGAGAGCCGAAACGGAATTATTGAAAAGGAATCATGAGATCAAAGAGCGGATGAAGGAACTTACCTGTCTGTATCGTTTATCTGCTATTTCAAATAATGAAAAGTATAGTATCCACGATGTGCTGAAAGAGTGTATGGTGATCATACCGGGTGCCTATCAATATCCAGAGATCACCTGTGTGCGCATACGATTTGAAGGAATGGAATTTCAATCAGATTATTTTAGAGAAACAGCGTGGGCTCAAACAGCTTCTGTTAAGACAAGTGATAGGGTTATTGGTTCGGTAGAAGTCTTTTATACAACAGAAATGCCTCAGGAACAGGAAGGGCCTTTTTTACAGGAAGAGCGTTTATTGATCAATTCCATTGCAGATATCCTGGGTACTTCCGCAGACCAGAAAAAAGCACAGGAACAATTACAGGAAAGTGAGCGAAAATTCCGGGCCCTGGTGGAGCAGGCAACCATTGGCGTGTATATCCTGCAGGACGGCGTGTTCAAGTATGCAAATATGGGATTGGAAAAGATTACGGGTTATACGCAAACCCAGCTCTTAGGGAGGCCTCTGACAGATGTGATACATGCCGATGATCAGGAAAGGGCATTGAGTACCTATCAAAAACGGATAGCTGGCGAAATTGGCAATGAAGATAATTTCCTTAAAATAATTAATGCGAACGGGGAAATAATGCACATTCATATTATGCCTTCCAATATAATGTATGAGGGAAGACCTGCTATCATGGGGTCTGTGATCGATATTACCGGCAGGATAGAGGAAGAAAAAAGGATCAACAGTGCGGTTATCAGTGCCCAGGAAAAAGAAAGGGTAGAAATAGGGATGGAGCTTCACGATAACGTAAAACAGATCCTGGCCGCATCGCAGATGTCACTGCACCAGGTGAAGAAAAAGATGGAAATCAATAAGCAGTCGGCCCTCGATTATATTGAGCAAACCAAAGATTTGATAGCACGTGCGGTAGAAGAGCTAAGGAGGCTTACGCATCAACTGGCGCCGGTGGTGGAGAATAACCTTCCCTTTACTGACAGGATTGAAATGCTGATGCATGAAATGAATACCGATGACCATCTTAAGGTTACCCTTACAATCGATAAGGTAGATGCACTAATAAACCGAGCTGCTCAATTGAATATATACAGGATTATTCAGGAACAGTTTATGAATATTAAAAAGCATGCAGAAGCTTCTTTGGTTAGTATCAGCATACTTCACCATAACCACGAGATCCGGATCGATATTAAGGATAATGGGAAGGGGTTTGATGCCGCCAGCAAAAAGGATGGTATTGGCTTAGAGAATATCAGGCGAAGAACAGATCTTTTAGGCGGGCAGATGAAGCTAACCACCGCCCCCGGAAATGGCTGTGAGCTGCTGGTCAGTATCCCGGTAGCCTTATGATCCATTCAGTCTCAGTTCTTCAAAAAAAATCACAACTCAGTGTAGCACTTTTTCCGGTTTAGGGCTAGCCCTAACTCTTTTTTGACTGATTTATTATATCCGAAGCGATTTATTTCCCTGTTTTTTCACCCTATTTATTGCGGTTGAAAAAACGCGGCATTGTAGTTTTTCTCAATATTTTTTGTAGTGCAGAATCCGGAATTACTTTTATCGTAAATACTCTTTTACTATTTCCATTGACAAAAAACAGGAGAGATTTTTTTAACAAAACCGGTTTCTTTTGTGATTGATCCTGAATGCGTTTATTCTGCCGGAAGCTAAGTAAGGATTGGTTTTGTCAAATCAACCAATGATTTATTTTATGGTTTCTCAAAGAAAGAGTAGTGGATTATCTGCCCTGTGCTGTAATTGCCCTACAAAGAACAATTGTAAAAAATGGGAACCTTGAAGGTGGGTACTTGATGGGGCACTCAAAAAAAGTCAGCGCAACAGGCCGCAATTTTTTTATTTCATTCTTTGGCTATACTTGTAATGTAAAATCCAATATCGCAAACAACCCGTGGTTTTTCAGCGGAAGGTTTGTAGATATTATATCCAAGTATTTACAAACCTATCCGAAAAACCATGCTAAAAAACTCCCCCCAGGGTTTTAGTAAGGCCATTGTATCTGTGGTCTTCACCCTCGCACTTTTCGCCAGCTGCAGCAAAAGTTACGACCCCGCCAATTTAACGAATGACAAGGTGGCCTTACTCACTGGGCAACCGGATTCTGTGAACTGGGTGTTGAACACCATCCAGGTAAACAACACATCGGATACCGCTGCGAAAGGAGCGGTGAAAGTGTACCACGCAGATGGCTCGTTTACCGACAATCTAGGGTTTACGGGTTTCTGGACCATGTATTCGCGGGATTCATTAATAGAGAGCTCACACCCCTGTGTGAACCCGGATGCTCCCTATACAACTCACAATTACCATATTGACCGATTGGATAAGGGCAGGTTACAACTGACCTATACCAACGCCGACAAAAAAATCAAACTGCTGTATGACGCAAACAAGTAAAAGCCTGTTGGCTGTACTTGTTACCTGTTTGATGTTGAATGGTTCGTTAATTGCTCAGATAAAAGCCAGTTATCACTTTGGTTTTATCGGTGCAACAGGGGACACTTCGGCTAAAATCAGCGAATCGGTAATGATACAGTACAACAAATGTTTCGATGTTACCAACGGATTAACCAAGTTTGGCGCTCCTAAATTCGGTGCGTTCGCTATTGTGTGTGCAGAGGTTCCGCCTAAAGTTGAGCTGCTGGTCAATGCCTACCCGAACCCCGCTGTTAACCAGCTTACCATCCGTTCGCTGTCAAATTATCCTGAAAGAGGTGTGATACGGTATAGTGTGTTACTGACCGATCTATCGGGTAAACCCATCAAAGAAATCAAAACAGACCTGTCTGCCATTAACCGGGGATTCACCATACCAGTGAGTGATCTCCCTATGGGATATTTTATCGTTACACTGTATGCAGATAAAGAAAGGATCCAATCATTCAAGATTTTAAAAGCTGCCTAAGATGATTAGAAATGTACACAGCATTGCCGCAATTTTTTTGGTTATGATTTTGGCAGGGACCCATTCATTCGGGCAGCTGACACAAACACCCAAGGGGGTTTTGTTCCAGGCGGCTATTACAGATGCTAAGGGAAATTCTGCATCCAACAGAACGGTATATATACAGGATGCGATCATACAGAGAACTGCCAATGGTCCTGTTGTGTATAGTGAAACTTTTCAGATAACAGCTTCTGAGCAGGGATTGATCACGATCGTGATAGGGCAGGGTACCCGTGTTTCCGGTGCCGCTTCTTTAAGTGAGATCGATTGGGCGGCCGGCCCTTTTTATTTTAATGTGAAAGCTGCGGTAGCTCCTGCTTCTGCTGCTATCGGATGGATCGCTTCACAAAATTATGTAGACCTGGGTACTTCGCCTTTCTGGTCGGTTCCGTATGCATTGTTTGCCTCTAAGGTAGAAGGCATGGAAAAGAAACTGAATATTGCGGATACGGCTGCCATGCTGAAACCGTATGCTGATAATAAAAATATTGTGTTTACACCGGGTATCAATGGACTGGTACCGGCACCGGGCAGGATACAGGGACGGTATTTGAGCGACAATGGAACCTGGCTTCCGTTTATTGATACGGTAAGGTTGAATAACAGGATCGATGCCAAATTGAATATTGCGGATACAGCTGCCATGCTCAACGGCTATGCAAAGCGCGGACAGTCTGTGCGGTATTCAGATACTTCTTCGTTATTGAATGGTTATGCGAGAACCGGAAAATCTGTTCAATATGCTGATACATCTTCAATGCTCGCTGGTTATGCAAAATCAGGTCAGTCAGTGAGATATTCGGATACCGCATCAATGCTTTCCAATCGTTTGAGAATTTCTGATAGCACAACGATGTTGAGTGGCTATGCGAGAACAGGAAGATCAGTTCAATATGCCGATACATCTTCAATGTTAACAGGCTATGCAAAGTCCGGACAGTCTGTTAGATATTCAGATACCGCATCCATGTTGTCAAACCGTTTGAGGATTTCTGATAGTGTAACAATGTTGAGTGGCTATGCGAGAACAGGAAGATCAGTTCAATATGCCGATACGTCTTCAATGTTAACAGGCTATGCAAAGTCCGGACAGTCTGTTAGATATACTGATACAGCATCCATGTTATCAAACCGTTTGAGAATTTCTGATAGTACAACGATGTTGAGTGGCTATGCCAGAACAGGGAAATCGGTTCAGTATGCGGATACATCTTCAATGTTAACCGGCTACGCGAAATCAGGCCAATCGGTTAGATATGCTGATACAGCATCCATGTTGTCAAACCGTTTGAAAATTTCAGATAGCACAACGATGTTGGGTGGTTATGCCAGAACAGGGAAATCGGTTCAGTATGCGGATACATCTTCAATGTTAACCGGCTACGCGAAATCAGGCCAATCGGTTAGATATGCTGATACAGCATCCATGTTGTCAAACCGTTTGAAAATTTCAGATAGTACAACGATGCTGAGTGGCTATGCAAGAACGGGGAAATCAGTTCAATACTCAGATACATCTTCGATGTTGACAGGTTATGCAAAATCTGGCCAGTCGGTGAGATATTCAGATACAACCTCAATGTTGTCGAACCTCTTGAGGATCTCAGATAGTACCACAATGCTAAGTGGTTATGCAAGAACAGGAAGATCAGTTCAGTATTCTGATACTACATCCATGCTGTCAAACCGTTTGAAAATTTCAGATAGCACAAATATGCTCAGTGGCTATGCAAGAACGGGAAAATCCGTTCAATATGCTGATACCGCATCCATGCTGTCAAACCGTTTGAGAATTTCTGATAGCACAACAATGTTAAGTGGTTATGCAAGAACAGG
>CBHRAM010000238.1:0-5791 GCA_966076165.1 uncultured Chitinophagaceae bacterium | reverse complement strand
GCAGGTAAAAGCACGATACAGTTAACCACTGCTGAATTCAAAACATTCAATGGTGTAAAACTGCCTGTCAAACAAACACTCGATACCGGCCAGTTCAAGATCAGTATCGAGATCGCTGATACCAAAGTGAACCAGGGATTGACATTAGATGATCTGAAATAAGTTATTTTAAAACTGCGCCTTTGCGCCTCTGCGTGCAAAAAAATCTCACGCAGAGGCGCAGTTTTTGAGATGTTATAAAATCAAAGGCACCCAATAACGGGTGCCTTTTTCATGCATGGTTTTGAAACAAACACTTTATCTGAAAATGAAATAATTATTGCTATACAACTATAAGACTCATCAATCAGGATCAAAATTTAAAGCCTAATGTCAGAACGATATTTCCCCTGCCACCACGTTGCTCCGCAAATGTATTGGCTTTATCATTTAACCGGTAAGCAAACTGCACATCTTTGGTAAACATATGCGCATAGCTCAGGTCAATGAAAATACCATGATCGCGATAGCCGATACCGCCTGTTGCAAGCATCCGGCTTGCGTGTAAATTTTCATCGGCATAAGGACTACCATAATAGGCGCCCCCTAAACGGAACATGACCGTATGGAGTTTTATTTCACCCCCGATCCTTACATTGATATTCCCTTTGTAAGTATCCTTGATCACATCATTCAATGTTTCATAATAGGCCTGCTGTACGCTGTTGTTCTTGTCGGCAGGAGAGAAACGGGCGCCACGGTAATTCACATATTCAATATCTGCACTCACAAATGCTCTTTGCTGACGGGTATCATTGATCTCCCTGAAAACATAACTGGCGCTGGCAATAGCCCGGTAAGGGGTCAGCAGATCATATTTTCTTTCACCGGGTTTACCGCTGTTCAGGTCATTGCTGTTGGCTGATCGGGTGCCTGCATAGGTTTCTGTATTGGCGATCAGGGAAGCATTGATCCTGTCTGTATACCCGATGAATTGTGGTGTATGAAAAGCAAATCCCAATCTCCATGATTCCACCGGTTTATAGATGATACCAAGTTTAGCGCCGATACCGATACCGTGTGAAGTAAAACTTTCCCTGTATTCGAAAGTCTTGAATTCGTTATTCGGATTGTTGGTGGCATCTGTTTCGCTATAGATCAGATCGCGGGTGTAATTGATCACCGGTATGGTAAGGCTGCCACCTACATACATTTTGTCTTCTAAATTGCCGGCAAGTCCTAAAGCAATCTCATGATAACCGCCACCGGTTTTTGCATCATATACCTGGTTCACACCGGTTGAAATAGGTACTAAGCTTTGATACCCGGTAACCACTCCACCGGGGCCACTCGTGGTATCCACTAAAAAAGTTCTGAATGCAAGGGACGAACCATAGATATAATTGCCCAGAGCGGCAAACGTATCTGCCCTGTCTTTGGTCAATTCTTCGAGGTATTGCTCTGTGAAGGAACTGAAATTGTTAAGGCCCTTAAACTGGATATGGTTATTATAATTGGCCAGTTGGTTGATCGAAAATGCAAAAGCACTGCTGGTCCATTTTCTTTCCTTGTGAGAAGCTGAACTGAGGATCACACCGGTAGCACCGAGGTTGAAAATGTTCTTGCTGTTGGAAGTATCAGTACCACGGTAATTGAATTTGTTCCTGTTTAAACCAAACCCCGGAGTAAACACAAATTCGTTCGTCTTGAATACACCAATCCCCGCAGGGTTTACATGGTTGGCCGTAATATCACCGCCTAAAGACCCCATCACTCCACCTGTGGCCATATTTCTTGCAGTACCGTTCTGTGTAAACCATGCTGTACGTAAAGCGTCTTCAGGATTTTGTGCACTTGCTGAAAGGCAGGTAAAAAAGAATATAATGAGTATCGGATATTTCATACGTAGCGTTTTGGATATGCGTATAGTGATAAACAGGGGTTCACCTGCTTTGAATAGCTAAAAAATAATGAATGAAAATTATCCGCCTCTTCCACCACGACCGGTACTGGTACTGCTTCCGGTGCTTGGAAATCCACCACTGTTACCACCTGCGCTGCTGCTCGTTGGCGGAGGAGTAGGTGTGGGGTTGGTGGTTGTTCTGGAAGGAGACGGGTCACTGAACGTACGTGCAGGCCTGTCGTAGCTGGAGGTAGTTTCCCCACTTCCGGTAAATACCCTTTTGATCAGGCTACCAAAACTTGTGGTATTCGGCGGTGTATAACCGGGCAACTTAGGGTTACTGGTGTTATAATTGCTGTTACTGTATCCTTTGTTTCTGAACGCCGTGATATTACTGGTAGATAATGAACCACCACCGGAATATTTAGGATAGGAATAATAATGCACGACTGTATAGATCGGGTTGTTCCAGCTGCCATAACCATATCCGTAGCCATACCCTGAGCCATATCCAATACCGAAACTCCTTCCGGGATTCCAGAAAGCATAAGGGTTTAAGGTATTGTAATAATAACTTCCGTTATATCCACCATAGTTATACATCCCGAAATCATAACGGCTGTCGTACCAGTAATCAAAATTATCCAAAGCTCCCCAACGATAACGGTTGGCGATCTTCATGCGTAAATACCTGTCGTCAAGACTGCTCAGGTAAACCTGGTATTGCGCTTCCTGTTGTTTCTGCGATTCCTCCGCCCTCACTGTTTCTATCGCTTCTCTTCCCGGTGAATAATATACATCATCCGGTGTCTGACCGGCTTTAAAAGCCGTTGAACATGCTGAAAGCAGTCCCATGCTGAGTACCGATAAGAGTAAATAGTGTTTCATGACGTAGGATTGAAAGGTTAGATAATGCTAAGTTACATACATTTGCGGGCTGATAAAGCCGTCTGTCAATTATGTGACAAACCCTTTGCCAACTAACATGTGTAAGTGTTTTAATTTGTTAAAGAAATCATAAAATAAAATGGGTAAGGAAATTACATCCCGGGAGCAGGACTACTCGCAGTGGTATAACGATCTGGTAATCAAAGGAAGTCTGGCTGATTACAGTGCCGTAAGAGGTTGTATGGTGATCAAGCCGTATGGCTTTGCACTTTGGGAGAATATGCGAGATGTGCTGGATAAGATGTTCAAGGACACGGGGCATCAAAATGCCTACTTCCCATTATTTGTACCCAAGAGCCTATTTGAGGCCGAAGAAAAGAATGCAGAAGGCTTTGCCAAGGAGTGTGCGGTGGTTACGCATTACCGTTTAAAATCCGATCCCAACAATAAAGGAAAACTGATCGTTGACCCGGAAGCAAAACTGGAAGAAGAGTTGGTGGTTCGTCCTACCAGTGAAGCCATTATCTGGAATACCTATAAGGGATGGATCCAATCTTACCGTGATCTTCCGATCCTTGTTAACCAATGGGCCAATGTGGTAAGATGGGAGATGCGTACCCGTTTGTTCCTGCGTACGGCAGAGTTCTTATGGCAGGACGGCCATACCGCCCATGCTACTGCAGCCGAAGCGATCATTGAAACCAAGAAGATGCTGGAAGTATATGCCGATTTTGTAGAGAACTGGATGGCATTGCCTGTGATCAAGGGTGTGAAAAGCCCGAATGAACGTTTTGCCGGAGCGGAAGATACCTATTGTATTGAAGCGCTGATGCAGGATGGTAAAGCGTTACAGGCCGGTACCTCACATTTTCTCGGACAGAATTTTGCGAAAGCTTTTGATGTGAAGTTTACCGACAGGGATAATAAACTCGATTATGTATGGGCCACCAGTTGGGGCGTAAGCACCCGGTTGATCGGTGCCCTGGTAATGGCGCATAGCGATGATGATGGGTTGATATTACCTCCGCGTATTGCACCGGTGCAGGTGGTGATCGTGCCTATTTATAAAGGTGATGAGCAGAAAGCCATGATCGATGAGAAAGTACATGCGATCGTTGCCAACCTGAAAGCATTGGGCATCTCTGTTAAGTATGATGATTCGGACAATGCAAGGCCAGGATGGAAATTTGCGGAATATGAATTGAAAGGCGTTCCGGTAAGAATGGCCATTGGTGCACGTGACCTGGAGAACAATGTGGTGGAAATTGCCAGAAGGGATACCAAAGAAAAGATGACGGTGAGTATCGATGGAATTGAACCTTATATCAAAGAGTTGCTGAATACCATCCAGCAGGCGATGTATGATAAGGCAAAAGCATTCAGGGAAGAAAGGATCACCAAAACAGATAACTGGGATGAATTTGTGCAGTTGCTGGATACCAAGGGTGGATTTGTTTCTGCGCATTGGGACGGCACGGGCGAAACAGAAGATAAGATCAAAGAATTATGCAAGGCAACGATCCGTTGTATTCCTTTAGATAATCCTTTGGAAGAAGGGAAATGTATTCTCACCGGCAAGCCCTCTACACAAAGGGTACTCTTCGCACGAGCTTATTAATCATATCTCTGTGAACCTCTGTTTCTCCGTGTGCTCTGTGTTGAAAAAATGATACATAGTATTTCTAAGTACTATTTTTTCAACACAGAGGGCACAGAGGGTTGGAGTTGTACAGAGGAGTTTTCTATCTCAATTATTTGCATGAAACAAAAACAGGTACATAGTTCAATGATCCCTTACCTGGAAGGGCAGGTGATACTGATCGATAAACCGATGCAGTGGACCTCCTTTGATGTGGTAAGAAAAATCAGGTACCTCACCAGAATTTCCAAAGTGGGCCATGCGGGTACACTTGATCCGTTAGCAACAGGTTTGTTGATCGTATGCACCGGCAAGTTCACCAAGAAGATCAATGAATACATGGGGATGGAGAAAGAGTATACCGGCACTTTTACACTCGGCTCCGTTACACCTACCTACGACCTGGAAAGTGAGCCACAGGATCATACATCTTTTGATCATTTAACGGAAGACGCGATCAAAGAAGCTACCCTGCAGTTTACGGGCCCAATTATGCAAACACCACCTATTCACTCTGCTATTAAACAGGAGGGCAAACCGGTTTATCTGGCGGCAAGAAAAGGGATGGATGTAAAACTGGAACCGCGCCCGGTTACGATCTATGCATTTGAGATCGTAAAGATTGAATTACCTGTCGTGCATTTTCGGGTAGTGTGTTCCACCGGCACCTATATCAGAAGCCTGGCCAATGATTTTGGTGCAGCACTGGGTGTTGGCGGATATATGAGCAGTTTACGCAGAACACGTATCGGGATCTTTACCGTAGATGATGCAGAAAGCATGGAAAGTTTTGAAACAAAGATCAGGTCACTAACCGCTTCATCAGAAGGGTAGGCCAATGCCTAGCTGGAAAGCATAGTTATTTACTTTCAAACCATTGGCACGGTTCTCGAACCATTGAAATTTATCCATCCAGCCATTATTGTATTGTCTTGCCGGGTCCTTCACTTTATACGCAAGATCCAACCTGATCAGGAAATAAGAAAAATCTATTCTTACCCCCGTTCCCATACCAATGGCCAGGTTCTTTCCCAGATTTTTGAATGAGAAACGTGCATCAGGATCTGCTGCATTACTTCTTACGTTCCATACATTGCCGATATCGGCAAATAAAGCGCTTGCAATTTTTACACCGGCAATGGTTGCCAAAGGAAAACGGTATTCAATATTGGCTTCGAGCTGCATATCTCCAAAACGGTCGCGATAACTGTTAGCAGAAGTATCTGCTTCGCTTTGTAAATAACCACCTAATCCGAGTTGCCTCAACCCCCATGCACGCATACTATACGGGCCACCCGCTGAGAATTGTTTAAAGAAGGGCAGGGTTTTATCACGCAAAGTATCCTTCCCGTAATTATAACCTACACCCGCAAATGCACGAT
>CBHRAM010000237.1:0-5821 GCA_966076165.1 uncultured Chitinophagaceae bacterium | reverse complement strand
TGGACGCTTTTATACCGTCCAGATCCGGTGTATGTTGATAGAAAGGATTGAGTAAAGGAGATTGCGACAGATAATCTGAAACGATCCTCGAGAAATAGCCCGTGCTTTCGTATGATAAGTAGTTAGCTGTCTGATCCATAATAAGGGATAAAAATACGATTTAACAGGTACCACCGCACCCGCTCATCATTTTAACCTGCCTAAGGCAACGGTTCTTTTAGTTGAACCTGTCGGGATCAAAGGGAGCAATATTCATGCTAAACTGCTCTTCATTGATGATTTCACTCACAATTTTCCCGGTTCCGGCACCCAGACTCAGTCCCACCATGGCATGCCCCGTAGCAAACACCACATTTTTCCATTTTTTAGTACGGCCGAGGTATGGCAAACCGTCAGCCGAACAGGGCCGGTAACCATACCAGATCTTATCTTCCGAAGGCATAGGCACGGTAAATTCAGGGAAGAATTGTTTAACCGCATTCAATATTCCCTCTACCCTTGCCATACGTGGTGGGGTATTGGTGGAAGTGATCTCCATCGTTCCGCCAAAACGGATCTTATTCCCATCCATTGGCGTCAATGCCACACGCCCTTCGATCAATACGGCGGGGTGATTTAATTTATATGGGGAATTTTCAAGCGTAACCGAATAGCCTCTTCCCGGCATCAATGGAATTTTCACTTTCATTTTAGCCGCTAGTTCCCTGCTCCATGAGCCTGATGCGACCACAACCGAGTCTGCATCATACACTGCTTTATCCGTTTTCACATGGGTGATCTTACCATTGCTGTTCTCGAAACCTGTCACTTCTTCATTACCCTGCAGTTTCACCCCTTTCTGTTTCAGATCGGCGAGTAATTGTTGCATTAATTTATTGGGATAGAGATGCGCATCACATTGAAAATGCACGGCACCCAGGGCATTGATGGTTGTTTGAGGTTCCATAGCCGCCAGCTGGTCTTTATCCAGCAATACCGTATCCGTTAATCCCAGTTCATGCGCTTTATGCATCACATGTTTCGCATGTTCGCCACCGGCTTCTGTCTGAAAGATCTCCAATAAGCCCTTGGTCTCATAAGCAAATTGAAACTGCGGCAACCTGGCCCACTCTTCATACAATTTCTTGCTGATGATGGCGATATCGCGCAGCGGAACAGCGGATCTTTCCACATGCTCAGGGGTAGCCATTTTCATGAATTTCAGTCCCCAGTCTATCAGGCTCAGATCCAGTCTTGGCTGCACATAAAAAGGGCTGCGTGAGTTCCACATCCATTTCAATCCCTGTTTTACAATGCCGGGTGTGGCCAGGGGTACAAAATGGCTCGGACAAACATATCCTGCATTACCATAGGAGCAGTTATTCGACATATCTGTCTTGTCAATAACCGTTACTTCATGTCCGCTCTGCTGTAAATAATACGCGCTGCTTAAGCCAATAACGCCTCCGCCGATGATGACTACTTTCATAGCTGTGATTTGAGGTGCAAAGGTCGCGAAAGGGAACCAATTAGTAATTAAAAATTAAAAATTAGAAATTAAGAATTTTAATTATTACGCGTCAGTTTCCTTATCAAATCCGTCTCCCTCACATCAAACGGGCTTCCGTCTTTCCGGAAAATATCGTGAAACCAGATAGCCGGCTCGGGCGTGCCTTCGGGACTGTTCCATGGGAAGATGGTATTGCTTTTCCCGCTTACAAAACCCCAGTTAATAGCGGCAACGTGTTTGCGTTTAAGGATAGCGGTATGGGTCAGAAAGAGGCTGTTGTTCTTCCGGGCCATATATTCGGTGCAAATAACGGGCCTGCCTCTTTTCTGTAAGGTATCGATCGCATTTACCATGGATACGGTATCATCATAATTATGATAAGAGATCACATCTGAATTATTTAACTGGAAGGCATTGATCTCAGGGAATTTACTAAACCATACACCCACGGTTAAAGGCTGTGATGGCCTTACCGCCCATGCCCATTGCACTATTTTTTTCAGCAAAGGCAAGGTGCTTAACCCATAATCGCTGTTACCGGGTTCATTGTAGAGATCCCACAAAAGTATCCTGTCATCATTTTTAAAAGTAGTGAGGATATCTTTCACATACGCTTCCAGTGGTTTCCATTTGGTGCTGTCGTTATGAACAGATTGGTTGGGACTTCTCATCCAGCCCGAATTATGTACACCGGGTTTGGGATCGGGTTGTTTACCATACACAGGTTCGGGGTTCCAGCAATCATCGAAGAAAACAAACATGGGTTTGATATGGTGTCTGGATGCAATGGTGAGAAAGGTATTGATGCGTTGTTTAAATGCTTTCGCATCATTTTCCCAAACCAGGTTATGCAGGAATACCCGCATGGTATTAAATCCGATCTTTTGCGCCCAGCTTAATTCACGATTGATGGTAGCCGTATCAAAACTATCCGCCTGCCACATTTCAAGTTGATTGATAGCAGTACTGGGTAAAAAATTAGCACCGGCCAGCCAGCCTTGTTTCGCATACCAGTCGTTTGCTTTTTTAGCGGACCAGATATTGGGTTGTTGAGCAGATACCATTTGAGCAGAAAGCATGGCAAGCAAAAGAAGTTTTTTCATATGTTTTTTTTGATTGGCGAATTAGCGAATTGCGGATCAGCGAATTAAAATATATACTAATTCGCAATCCGCTAATCCGTTCATTAATTATATAACCTGAAAACCATAAGCATAAGGGTCATCATCGGGATTGATCGATATGGTATTGTAACCATAGATCTTTGCCCAGCCTTCAATACCCGGTCGGATCGATGGCTTCTCTCCCACTTTGGTTTCCTCTTCTATCGTTCCGATAAATTTACTGCCAATGATGCTTTCATGGATAAATTTATCGCCGCTCTTTAATTTTCCTTTTGCATACCACTGTGCCATACGGGCAGAGGTTCCGGTACCACAGGGTGAGCGGTCAATGGCTTTATCGCCATAGAACACAGCATTCCTTGCAGAGGAAGACGGATCCAATACAGCACCGGTCCACAAAATATGCGAACAACCATTGATGGTGGGATCATCAGGGTGAACAAAAGAATATTTTTGATTGATTCGTTTACGCAGTTCCCTTGCCCAGGCAATTAATTGATCAGCTGCATAATGCTCCAGCCCTTTAAAATTCTGTTGCACGTCTACGATGGCATAAAAATTTCCACCGTAAGAAACATCGATTGTCAATTCTCCCAGTTCAGGGCAATCTACCTTTAATCCTTCGGCAGCTAAGAATGCGGGAACATTCGTGAGTTTTACGCTGGTTACTTTTTTACCCTCTTGCTGATAAGAAATATTCACCAGGCCTGCCGGTGCTTCCATTCTTACAATGCCCGGTGTTTTGGGTTTGATCAATCCTTCTTCAATGGCAATGGTTATGGTGCCGATGGTACCATGACCGCACATAGGTAAGCATCCACTCGTTTCAATGAACAGAACCGCAACATCGTTCTCAGGATCATGCGGGGGATATAAGATACTTCCGCTCATCATATCATGCCCACGGGGTTCAAACATCAAACCTTTGCGGATCCAATCGTATTCACGCAGAAAATGCTGGCGTTTTTCGCTCATGGAATTTCCTTCCAGGGCCGGGCCACCTGCAGCTACTACCCTAACCGGATTTCCACAGGTATGTGCATCAATACAGGTAAAAACAGATCCTTGCAAATTGCCTGTAACAGGCTTTGTATAAGGGATTGGTGCGGTACTCATCGGGGTTTTAAACTTAATTTAAGTAACAGTTGTTAGTTTTTTGACGGGTTCTTCTTATTTTCAACAACACTTTTGCCAAAATGGAAACTTACGGAAAAATATTATTGATTGCGATGCCAGCCTTCCTCCTGCTCGTTTTATTTGAAAAATGGTGGGGATGGCGCAAGGGCAAAGATACTGTGCGCAACATGGATATGATCTCCAGCCTCAGCTCCGGTGTTACCAATGTAACCAAAGATGTATTGGGGTTAAGCATTACCATTTTAGGTTATGGCTGGTTAGTGGACCATGTGGCCATTGTGCATGTTAAGTCTACCGTTTGGTTATACATCATTGCGTTTTTTGCACTGGATCTTACGGGCTATCTCGTTCACCGTATTGACCACGAGTATAATTTTTTCTGGAACAGCCATATCATTCATCACAGCAGTGAGGAATATAACCTGGCCTGTGCACTCAGACAAAGTATTTCATCGGTAGTGAGATTATTCACGATCTTTTTATTACCCGCTGCTTTACTCGGTGTTCCTGCAAAAGTAATTGGCGTAGTGGCTCCTTTACATCTGTTTGCTCAGTTCTGGTACCATACGCGGCATATCAATAAAATGGGGTTTTTAGAAAAGATCATTGTAACCCCTTCACATCACCGTGTTCACCATGCATTCAACAAAGAATATATTGACAAGAACTACGGACAGATCTTTATTTTCTGGGATAAATGGTTTGGCACCTTCCAGGAAGAATTACCTGATGTAGCACCTGTATACGGCATTACCCGCCCTGCGCAAACCTGGAACCCCATCAAGATCAATTTTATGCATCTATGGCTATTGATCAAAGATGCCTGGCGTACAAAAAATGTAAAAGATAAATTCCGCATCTGGCTGATGCCCACCGGCTGGCGTCCTGCAGATGTGGCCGATCAATATCCTGTTTATAAAATTGATGATGCCCGTCATTTTGATAAATATGAAACACGCACCAACAAACTCTTCTCAATCTGGATCTGGATACAGTTAACCATTGTTCTGTCAACCGTAAGTTATCTGTTTGCACATATCGCGAAGATCGGTAGTCCGGGTATGTTTGTATATGGAGGCTATATTTTTCTGTTTGTATACGCCATGACAGAACTCATGGACCGCAACCCCAATGCATGGATCTGGGAACTATTAAAATGCGTTCTGGGAATCGGTATTATTTATACCCTGGGTGATTGGTTTGGGATCAGCCGGTATTCGGGTTATTTCAATTTTATTTTTGTTATCTATTTTATCATATCGGTTTTTGCAGCAATCTATTTTTCTGTTGCAGACACAAAGAAAGAATCAGCAGTTTTACATTGATAGAAACTGACCTATTGTATATTCTTTTTTGAAACACATAGGATCATAGGTTAAGCAAAAGGGCAGATAGTCTTTCACTATCTGCCCTTTGTTGTCTTTACTATGATCCTATGTGTTTCAAAAATTATCCTTTCGCCCACTCATTATCCACCAAACGCCAGATACCCAATGGGTTTGCCGCTTTCAATGCATCCGGCAATAAAGTATCCGGACAATTCTGGTAGCAAACAGGACGTACCCATCTTTTTACTGCACCAATGCCAACAGCTGTAAAACGGCTGTCTGTAGAAGCAGGGAATGGTCCGCCATGCACCATACTCGGACAAACTTCCACACCCGTAGGTACACCATTGAAAACAATTCTTCCGGCGATAGATGGAGCAATATCCATCAGGTCACTGTAATCAGAAAGGTCTTTATCCGTGCCCATCAAAGTGGTGGTCAGTTGTCCGGCCAATGAACGCCATACAGCTTTGAGCTGGTCAATGTTTTTACACTTCACCAATAAGGAATAAGGGCCGAATACTTCTTCATGCAATAAGGGATCATTGAGGAAGGTATCTCCATCAACCGTTGCCACGGATGGTAATGCTTCAATATCATTGGGTGCAGTAGCAGATTGAGATAATACGCTAACACCTTTCTCATCCAAAGCATCTTTCATCTTACTTACATACGCCTGATGGATCCCTGCATGCAACATTTTTGCGGGAGCAATTGCGGCTATTTCTTTGGAGAGTATCTGT
>CBHRAM010000236.1:0-5896 GCA_966076165.1 uncultured Chitinophagaceae bacterium | reverse complement strand
TATAAAGATTGCCTTCAAATAAAAAACCTTTGGATGGATAAGAGATATAATCAACATTATAGTATTTATACTGATAGCCAAAGTCGATGAATTTGACCTGGGTTCTTTGATCAGGATAATAAAGCGGATTTATTTTTAACACCGTATCTGCCACCTGTTCATTATTGTAAGACACACGGAAATAATGCCGCTGTTTTACATCCGGGCGATAAGAATAGGTGAAGTCAAGCCGCAGGGCTTTTTTTACAACGGACTGTTCCTCTTTGAAGAATAATTGTTTGTTATCGCCGGTGGCATAGTTCAGTTCTTTTTGTGTGGCATAGACCATTCCCACATTGAACCCGCTTTTCAGTTTTTTATCAAAGAAGGGGAGATTGTACCTGAGTGTTACCTGTTGTGTGTACCCGTTGATGAGCCATACATCCACTTCATCATTACGGCCACTGGCGTTGTTCTGTATGAATTTGATCCCGTAATTCACGCGGTCGAGGCTTCGTTTCTGTTCTACCCACCATTGGTTAAAATTTCTGTCAACCAACCTGAAATAAGGCAAGGGAAAAAGATACCAGCGTTCTTTCATATCTACATTGATATAGACCACATTTCCTTTTCGCAATGACACATACACATTCACATCAACAAACAAAGCGGTGTTGATGAGCTGGTGTTTGGCAATAATGAGTTGTTTTTCAAGATCCCCTTCCACAAGCCGCTCACCTTTCTGAAAAGGGATCTCGCGGAGTACGATGGGTGCTTTTGTTTTTTTATTACCGGATAATGTTATCTCGCCGATAATGACCGGCATATTCTTCGAAGCAATGATATCTGATAAAGCCGGTTGGGATGTGTCTGCAACGATGCGCGTATCCTGAGCATGTAATGATATAGCCTGTGAGAGAAAAATTAAAAATATTAAAACACGCAATAGCTTCATCTACTTCAATTGATAAATATTTCTTCGATTCATATGATTAAACCTTCACACTCATTCTTCAAGGTATCTGCCAGTGATTGTGAGGACACAATCACTGCAACGTAAAAATAAGGCTTTGCCTGCATGAGACGGTTTCCGGAAAAGGAATTGGGAAATAAATAACCGAAATGGTTACATATTCAGGTAAGAGATCAGGTGGTTATAGTTCTCTTTAAGCTCATTGGCATATTCCTCCTGACCAAAATAGAAACGCACATGGTATTCATACCGCTGGAATGTGGCAATGATATCTGAGATCTCGATCTTATTTACTTTCAGGGTAATGATGAGTTGTCCTGTATCGCCTTCGGTATGTGTATTGAGTTGTGTAATGTAGGCATCATTCGTTTCTACCAGGCGGCTGATCTCTCCGAAAGAAAAATTGCGTTTGTCAGATTCCAGTACAATGATCCCCCCTTTATCTTCATTACCCACAAAACCCGATAAGGTGCGCAGCATTTCTTTGGAAGGGATCACACCGATCAATTCGGCCGATTCATTTACCACTGGCAATAAAGAGAGGTCGTTTTCTGCGATGAGTTTCAGTGCAATTAAAAAATGTTCTTCGCCTTTTACAGAAACTTTTTGAAGCTCAGCTTCTGCTGAAGCGAGTAAGGCATTATCATCGAGGTCGAACAGGTCATCTTTACTGATCAGTCCGGCAAATTTCTCTTCACTCAGCACAGGCAGGTGCAATACATCGTATTCGTCCATCAGGCTGAGTGCAAGCGATGCCCGGTCAAATAAATTGACTGCCGGAAAACCTGTATTGATCATTTGTGAAGCCAGCATATCTCTAATCTCCTCTATAAAAACACTTTCAAAAACCGGGGCCGGTTCAGGAAGGTTGTTTCAGCTTATGTAAAAATGCATCCAATATTTTGTTGAACTCATCCGGTACTTCCATCATGGGTGCATGGCCGCATTTATCTACAAAATGCAATTCACTGTTGGGGATGAGACGGTTGAATTCCTTACCTACAAAGGGTGGTGTAATGGTATCATTATTGCCCCATATTAAGCAGGTAGGTTGTTTGATCTGGTTTAACTCTTCTCCCAGATTATTCCGTATCGCACTTTTGGCAAGCGCAATGATCTTGATCACTTTGATACGGTTATTGGTGATCTCAAATACCTCATCCACCAGTTCCTTGGTAGCAGTTTCGGGATCGTAAAAAGTTAACTGTGTTTTCTTTTTGATGTATTCATAATCACCACGTTTCGGGTAACTATCGCCCATTCCATTCTCAAACAAACCACTGCTTCCGGTTAAGGTGAGCGATTTGATCTTTTCCGGATGTTTTAAAATATGTACTAAGGCAACATGCCCGCCGAGAGAATTGCCCAGAAGATGAATATGGTCATACCCTCTTGCCTCCACAAATTTCTGTACATATTTTTCCAATCCGCCAACCGATGTATGGAATATATCCAGATCGAATAATGGCAATATGGGTACTACCACTTTGTATTGTGTTCTGAAATATTCTACCAGGTCCTTAAAGTTGCTCAGTGCGCCAAACAGTCCGTGTAATAACAGCAAGGTTTCACCTTCCCCTTCTTCTATAAACCTGAATTTATCCTGTTGTCTGATCTCGTAATTCATTAGTCAATTTCTTATGCAAGCAGTATTGGGCTCGGTACAAATAAAAGGAAAATCACTCAAAAACAATTTACTGAAAACCGTATTGGCCAACAGATCAATGTGCTTCGTGCTAAAATACTGATTTTACAGCAAAAACAGGCGATCGGAGGCCTTCTTATGATTAACTATTATTTAACCTGAGCGGGCAGTTTTTCAAAAAAATGAGAAAGCTCCTCAAACATGCCTTTGAACCAGGGTACAATAACGCCAAACCATTCAATGGCTTTGGGGCCCCAGGGTTTAATGAAAGAATAGGTATGTGATGCAATAAATGTATCGGGTTTTATCCAATGGATCTTTTCTGCATAAAAAAGCAGTACGCTAAAGAGGGTTGTATATAAAGCGGCATATAAAATGACCCCGCTGATTTTATTGATCCAGCCCATTAATACCGCTTCCATCGCAGTCTGGATGAAAAGGGCGCCCAGACGGACCAATAATATCACGCCGATCATAATGAGTAAAAATGAGAGAAAAGGCAGCCATGCAGCGGCAATATGGGTACTATCCTGCAGCCAACCGGCCACAAGTGTCGATAATTTGAGTGCTGCTGCCAATCCAATAAAGATCCCGACAAAAGAGAATACCGCAACAATAAAACCGTTACGGAAACCTTTGATGGCAGAGAGAACCATCAATAACAGGAAGATGATGTCGATGATCATGAAAACCCGATTGAATATTGAATATTGAACAAGGAATTTTGAATGTTGAAGTATGTGTTCTGTGCAACATTCAAAATTTCCTCTTTCATATCCATGATTTATTTGCTCAATAATTCTTTTACCGTAGCAGCAATGGTTTTCCCATCGGCCTTACCGGCTAATTGTTTGGAGGCAATGCCCATTACTTTTCCCATATCCTGCGGACCGGCAGCTCCTGTTTCGGTAATGATGGCTCCAATTGCGGCTTTTAATTCTTCCTCACTCATTTGTTTGGGAAGAAATTTTTCAATCACAGCGATCTCTTCAGACTCTTTGGTAGCAAGGTCCGGGCGGTTTTGTTGCTGATAGATCTCCAGAGAATCTTTACGTGATTTTACCAGTTTCTGTAAGATCTTCATCTCACCATCGGCTGAAACCTCGCCATTGGCACCGGGCTCTGTTTTGGCTTTGATGATCTCTGCTTTAATGGCTCTTAAGCCGCGCAATAAAGCTTCATCTTTTGCTTTCATGGCATCTTTCATTTGTGCCATCACTTCTGTTTCGAGACTCATATCAATGCTTTTATTTGTTTTCTTTTAATTGGGTTTCCCTGAATTTTTTATAAAAATCTTTGGCGAAAGTTTTCATATCGTCCACCAGTTCTTTTTGCTGTGTGGCCCTCAGGTAGGTATCGGCCATTCCCATCATGGTCTGGTAGTAGAAATCGGCCATTTCGTCTACCATCATGTCTTTTGTCCAGAGGTCAATACGTAAAGCAGCTTTATCGGCCCCGTCCCAGAAAGCCACCATCATAGATTTGGCAGCCTGTTTCATATCTGCCGAACTATCGCTGGCCAGCCAGTTGATCTGTTGGGGTACTTTGTTTTCATCTAAGTCGATGTCTATGGTAATGGTTGATGTATGCATGTTTTGATTAGATTGATAAGAAGCGCAAAAGTAAGACGAAACACGAGATGATAAAACATTCATCTATTTTCTGCCGTGCGGGTAATGATCTGCCACAGTTGTTCTGCTGACTTATCCCAGCTGAATAAAGCTGCCCTTTCTTCCCCTTTTTTGGCCAGGTCATTTCTTACGGTTTCATCCCTGTACAGGCTGAGCATGTGTTTGGCAATATCATCGGGGTTATTGGGGTCTGCATACAAAGCAGCACCAGCGCCCACTTCGGGCATACTGCTTGTATTGGAGCAGATCACCGGCACCCCCGATTGCATGGCTTCTATAATGGGCAGGCCAAAGCCTTCAAAAAAAGAAGGGTATACCACGGCATAGGCTGCGGATGTTATCTTCATCAATTGATCATCGGGTAAATAATCGAGTAATACAACATCGTCGCGGTATTTATAGGATTTGAGCTTGGTCAGCACATCATCATATTGCCAGGCCAGCCGGCCGGCGATAAGCAGTTTCATATTACTATGCTGCCATTTTTTGAACAGTGAAAAAGCTTTCAGCAGGTTTATCAGGTTTTTCCGTGGGTGGATCCCACCGGTAAACAGAAAATATTCCCTGCCATCTGCATAGCCGGCTTTTACCTGTTCTTTCTCCTGCCAGTCCATGGGCCGAAACCCGTTTCTGGCTGCGCCGGGTACCACCGTTATTTTATCTGCCGGAACCTGGTATTGCTGAATGATATCTGCTTTCGAAAATTCGGAAACAGTGACCACTTCTCTTGCTTTGTTCAAAAACCGTTTGGTAAACAGCTGATAAAACCAGCGATGGTGCCAGGCAACAAATTGAGGAAAATGTTTAAAAGCCAGGTCATGCACCATCAGTACCTGCGGAATTTTAGTGTTGAGGCTGCAAAAGCCAAAGGGCTGCCACCATACATCGGGCTTGTGTTTACGGAGCGCCAATGGTGCTTTTATCATATACCAATAGTAGAACGAGAGAGCATGCCTTGCCGGTGGAGAAACCACAATAGGTACAATATTTGCAGCAGTAATAAACGTTTCGCTGAATGGCCGGTCAAACACGAAAATGAATTCATGTTCCGGATGCTGTTGCACCATCCGGCTTAGTATTTCTTTTGCATAGTGGCCATATCCTTCGAGATGGTTTTTTTGCAGAAAGATCGTATTTACCGCAATTCGCATGAAGCAAAAGTAGCAGCCATTTTTCCAATAATGTTAAAATCGGTTGCGAAATCCGAAACACTATGGGTTTTACCTAACATTGTATCACTATGAAACTACTTGCTTTTTTGGTCAGTGTATTCGTAACCAGCAGCTCCGTAATGGCATCCGATTCGCTCAGGGTCGAATTAAATACCCGGACCTTTGTTAAGGGCGACACGATCGAATTCAAATGCATCGTTCCCGATTTTGAAAAACTGAAACTACAATCGGCCACACTCAATGTTTGGATAGAAGATGTTGAAAAACATAACCGGTGGAAATTCCGTTATCCATTGATCAATGGGGAAGTATCTGCTTCATTGGCCGTAACCCGCAAGATCCCGGATGGCCGTTATGCAGTAAATTTCCTGGTGCAACGGGGGTTATTTAAGATCTACGGACAGGTATTGGACCATGGTAAAAAAGATGACTCCACCCTTACTTACATGATGATCACCAAAAACAAAAAAGGTACTTTCTTTGACAATACGCATGT
>CBHRAM010000235.1:0-5903 GCA_966076165.1 uncultured Chitinophagaceae bacterium | reverse complement strand
CAAAGTTAGTTTACCCAAACCTACAAACGGGATCGCCGTACCTGCCAGTGTTAACCTGGATGAGATCACTTTCCTGGCGGATACTTCCCTTGCATTGGTGCAAATAGAAGGCAATCAAAAAATACCGGTGGCTTTTCAGATCAAGCAGGAAGGGCACAGGGTTTTATACTGGTCGGTAAAACCTACTACAAAAAAAGAAGTGGCTTATGAATTGATCCGCGCCACCCCAACAAAATTTGAAGAGATCACTATGGTAAGGAACGACAGTTCTTTCACTATCCGTTCCAATCAAAAAAATCTACTCCGTTATTATTACCAAACCGTATATCCGCCAAAAGGAATTGATACCAATTTTAAACGAAGTGGTTTTATCCATCCTTTGTGGACTCCGCATGGTCAGGAACTTACACGCATACAGGCCCCCGATCATTACCATCATTACGGGATCTGGAACCCGTGGACACATGTTTATTTTGAAAAAGACACGGTCGATTTCTGGAATATCAAGGGCAAACAGGGAACGGTTCGTTTTGCCAAACTGGTTTCTAAAACAAACGGAAATATCTTCTCAGAATTCGAAGCCCTCCATGAGCATGTGGTATTTAAAAAGAACGGCACAGAAAAAGTGGCTTTGAATGAATTGCAAAGCATCCGTGTTTTCCAGGAAGAGAATAACAGCGATTATTATGTGGTGGATATTACCTCGCAAATGAACTGCGCTTCTGAAAGCCCCTTTCTGATCGTAGAATACCGTTATGCAGGAATGGGTTGGCGAACTACGGGTTATTGGGATAATACTAACTGCGAGGTCTTAACTTCAGAAGGCAAAACAAGAAAAGATACTGACGGAACCAGGGCTAAATGGGCGATTGTACAAGGTGCATTACCCGGCAATGATTCAGGCGGTGTGGCATTTCTGTCATACCCCGCCAATTATAATTTTCCGGAACCGATGCGGATCTGGGCTCCGGGCGCCAATGGAAGAGGCGATATGTTTTTCAGTTTTGCCCCTACCAAAGACAGGAACTGGTTACTCGAACCCGGAAAGACCTATGTATTAAAATACCGCATGGTGGTATTCAATGGAAAATTTGATGCAGCAAAAGCAGAATCTGCCTGGCAGTATTTTGCCGAGCCACCTGTTGTAAAAGTGACAAATAAATAAGTTGCTGTACTATTCGATATTTTAGAACAGGAAAATTTTGAAAAGTGAAATTGGTATTGTGTACTACTGTTCAATAAATAGTTTCTAATCAGTCCCTGTGGACGGGCCTCTTTTGGTTCAGTGCCGGGCGAATGGCCACGGCAAACAAAATGATGCGAAGCACATTTTGTTAGAAGCAAAAGCAGCCCGGTAACAGGGATGGGGCCTAGCGGCCTTGAGCGACACGGTTCTCAAATAATAGTGTGATTGGATTTAAGTAGTAATAATAAAGGTATGTTGCCCAATGAGATTCAGATGAAGTGATTGCGACGCAACAAAGACGCTATAAAAAACAAAAACTGGTATCTATCATTCCTTATCATAAAATAGTATCGTGATGAAAAAACAAAAAAAGACGGTTAGCAGGAGGGAATTCCTGAACTCGTCTGCCAAGGTTGCCGGTGGAGGCCTGATCCTCAGTGGTTTTCCCACCATCGTTCCTGCCAGTGTATTTGGAAAGAGTGCACCCAGTAACCTGATCAATGTGGCTTCTATCGGTTGCGGCAGAATTTCTACCAGTCATGATATGACGGGTATCTCCCGCTATGCAGGTGCCCGGATCATGGCTGTTTGTGATCTCGACAGAAACCGCGCAGATGCTGGTCCGGCAGCGGTTAAACAAAATTATGTGCGCAATGCGCAGTTTAACGGCGGACTAAAAGGCGATTGGGATATAAAAGTGTATTACGATTACAAAGAGTTGTTAGCGAATAAAGATATTGATGCTGTGCACGTAAGTTTACCCGATCACCAGCATGCCATTGTAAGCGTGCATGCCGTGAATGCAGGTAAGGATGTATATATGCAGAAGCCGGCTTCTTTAACCATTGAAGAAGGAAGGATCCTTGCCAATGCTGTAAAAAGAACGGGAAGGATCTTTCAGATCGGAAGCCAGCAGCGTGGCAATGATCCATGGCCACAGTTTAAAAAAGGATGTGAGCTGGTACGCAATGGACGTATTGGTAAACTCCATACCATTGAAGTAGGATTACCCGGAGATCCCGGTGGTGGAAGCACCATTCAGATGCCGGTGCCATCTACACTTAATTACGATGCATGGTTAGGTGCCACACCTGAACAGTATTATACAGAAGACAGGGTGCATTCACAGGATGCATCACCCAAAGGTGTTTCCAGCAGGCCGGGATGGTTGCGTTGTGAGCAATTTGGTGCAGGTATGATCACGGGATGGGGTGCACACCATATAGATATTGCACATTGGGGTATGGGAACAGAATATACGGGCCCGATAGAAATATGGGGCAAAGCAGGGTTCCCTTCTGATGATCCTAATTACAAAGGTTTATGGGATGTGCATGGTATCTTCAGAACAGAAGCCATGTATGCGAATGGAGTACACATGATCGTTTCCAATGAACTGCCTAATGGCGTGAAATTTATCGGATCAGAAGGATGGATCTGGGTAACCCGTGGTAATTACCGCGTAACCGATACAGATCCCGTTGCAGACAGAAGCGGTGTAAAACCGATCGATGCAAGTGATCCACGGATACTGCAGTCTGTGATCGGCGCCAATGAAATTCATTTGCTCGAAAGCCCTGAACAGCACGTGGATTGGTTAGAAAGTGTAAAAGCAAGAAAACAACCTAGTACACCTGTGGAAGTGGGCCACCGTTCCTGCAGTGCCTGCTTATTACACCAGATAGCCATGAAGCTGAAAAGAAAGATCTATTGGGATCCGGAAAAAGAAGCTTTCAAAAACAATGATAAAGAAGCTACGGCCATGTTATCAAGGCCAAGAAGAAAGAAATATGATTTTAATTCATAAAATAAAAAACCTCCCAAAACGGGAGGTTTTTTATTTTATGAATTAGTAAGATTTTATCATGTTGAACTATCAATCAATTGTATTACTGATTTAAAAATAGTATACATAGTCTTCAATGGATAATCTCTAATCAGTTCCTGTGGACGGGCCTCTTTGGGTATGGTGTCAAGCGAAGGCGAAGACATTCAAATCAAGCGAAGCTGATTTGAAAATGGCCAAAGCAGCCCGGTAACAGGAACGGGGCCCAGCGGCCGTGAGCGACCTGCGGTCTCGAATAATCGAAAGATTGTGTATAATGGCCAACACGGAGAATTTTATTCGAGGTCTTCTTCTCTTTCTGCGGCATCTGCCTCAGCCTTTAACCTGGCAATGGCCGCTTTATTAAACAGCAAGGCTGTCTGTACAACAGTAGCCGTTAACTGAATACAACCCATGATAATAAAAAGCAGGTTGAACGAGAAATAGTAGATCACCAATCCACCTATGGCAATGGCAATACCGGAGATCAGTTGACTATGGCCACCTGCAATACCCCAGAAAAATGAATCATCATTTCTTTCCAGGTATTTTGCAAACAAAGAGTCCCAGATAGGGGTGCTTAAGGCTTCCGCAATCGCCAGGCCGATCTGTAATAAGAATAATTGTGTGCTGTTATGAACAAGTATATAGGAAAATGTGAATACAGTATTTAACAGGTAGCCGATAACAAGCGCAACTTCTTTGTGTTTGGAGTTTTGTAAGAGCTTACCAAATACAATATATAGGATACCTGTTAATACAAGATATAAGGATAGCGCCCATGTCAGGTCCAGGATATCGCCACCAATCTTTTCTGAGAAAACGGCAAAAAGGGGCGTAAACAATCCCTCTCCAAAGAACCATAAACTGGAAGCGATTAATAAAATTTTATGGGCTCTTGTAAAATTCATACGATGTTCATTATATGGCCTTGCCAATGCGCTTCTTTCTTACAATCAGAACTTAAAAAAGACTTCAAACTCGCCATAAAAATTATTGGAAAGTTTTTTCTCTGATTGGGGCGTTGAATTATTGGTGACGGAACTTTGTGTTCCATTATTAAACCTTGTGGTAACGGTTGTGGTTGTAAAGATCGGGTTTTGCGGGATAGCCAGGGTAGGTGTGAACATGAACCCGATTTTCTTTTTCTCATACATAAAAGGCACCCATACTTCATAATCCAGCAAGGTCATTTTATTGTTTTGTACAGTGGTTACGGCGGTAGTGGTTGCACCCACCGGTAAACCCGCTTTTTTACCCAGCTTCCTGCTGATATACCCTTCGTAGGAATGCAGCGAACTCCAGTTGGTTGAAAAACTGGGTTCGATACTAAACTGATCACCTTCCTTGCCAAAGAGAAAATCGTGCGAAAGTCCAAGGTTAACACCCATATCTGTCTTGGTGGCAAATGTTACATCAACTCCTCCGTTTACCTGGATAGGGCCCAGATCATAACTGAGCAATGAGCCTACGCTTCCTTTGATATCACTGGTAATATTGGTGCTCGACTGGTTATACCATCCTTTGTTTGCATATACCGAACCACTGAACTGATCTGTAACCGTAAAATTATAACCCAGATCAATGGCCCCATAGTCGATACGGTGTGCATTTTTAGCAGAGAGATAAGAAAGAGAACCGGAGATATAAAAACCGGATTTATCATAGTAGCCAATCGACCCGGTTAGGTAAGGCGTGGGTAATGAGTCCTTTCTGCCGTAATACACAGAATTGGATAAGTAATTTCCGGAAACTTTGAAATAGGAATTTTTATCTGTTCCGGAGGCTGTTTCCGTTTGAGCCCAACTATGATTTATATATAGCATAGCTATAATCAGAAACCAAATGCTCGGTTTTATTGAAAAGTCAAATTGTTTCATGGCAAATTGCTAAGCTGTGATCAATGATTGAAAGTAAGAACAATTTCCTGCCTTAAAGTTTAATTTAGGCTTAATTCCATAATGCTGAATTTGTTTATACCGGTTTTTATATCAGACAGATAGGGACTGTTTTTTCAAACAAATTCAGTTATATTTAAATGGTCAAAACAATCCCGCCAGCCAATGCTGTCAGGGGCTTTGATCCAGACAAGTTTTATCCATGCGCCATTCTAAACGACTGCTGATTGCTGTTCCGCTATGCCTTTCTCTGGCCTTTGGTTTATTTTATGCCTGTACCGGAAAAAAAAGCACACAGAACAATATTCCCGAGACCATCAGTTATAATTATGATGTGCGTCCTATCTTATCCGACAAATGCTTTAACTGTCACGGCCCGGATGCCAATAAAAGAGAAGCGGGTTTACGTTTGGATATTGCAGCAGAAGCCTATAAAGCATTACAGGAACATCCTGGCAAACACGCCATTGTTCCGGGTAAACCTGAACTGTCTGAATTATTTATCCGCGTAAGCTCAAAAGATACGGCCTTGCAAATGCCTTTGGCAAGAACCAACCTGCCACGTTTATCAGACCGTGAAATTGCGATTTTAAAAAAATGGATCAGCCAGGGTGCGGTATACGAACCCCACTGGGCTTTTGTTGCACCAAAGAAACGTCCGGTACCGGAAGTATCGGACAAACAATGGCCGGTGAATGAGATCGATCATTTCATTTTGAAAAAAATGGAAGACAAGGGCCTTGAACCCAATGAAACCGCTGATAAAGAAAGATTGGCCAAACGTGCCTATATGGATCTCACAGGCATTTTGCCCACTGAAAATGAAACGGCATTGTTCACGACCGATGCAGATCCCAATGCCTATGAAAGAATGATCGACCGCCTGATGGCGCAACCACAGTTTGGTGAGCGTATGGCTATCAGCTGGATGGATATTGCACGCTATTCAGATTCGCATGGTTTCCAGGATGATAATTACCGCAGCCAATGGCCA
>CBHRAM010000234.1:0-5951 GCA_966076165.1 uncultured Chitinophagaceae bacterium | reverse complement strand
CGTGTTCTTCAAAACGATAGATGCGGTTATTTTTTGCCGCATTGGTTAAAGCAACGCCCGGAACCGTTTTAAATCCTTCGATTGTTCCACCCATTTTATCAAACCCAAAATTAGTAGCAATAATGATATCCGGATTAGCTGCGGCTATTGCTTCTGCACTCAGTTGCCTTGCTCCTTTTCCATCATATTTGGCAGCTTTGCCCACGGCTGATCTGATCATCCTGTCTCCGGCACCATTACGGCCACTCATCACAAAGAAATTATTATTGGCCTGCCCATAATGAATGATCATCACTGTGGGTGAATCCTTTGCCTGTTCACGCATTTTCTTCACGCGTAACATATCATTGTCCATTTTATTGATCAACGAATCTGCTTTGGCTTCCACACCAAAGAATTTACCAAGCTCCAGTAATACCAGTTTGGCACTGTCAAATGAATTGGCGGCACCAAATGTTTTGATATTCAGTCCCACTTTTTCCAATTGCGGAATGACACTTGCCGGACCAATATCGTTACTGTGTATCACCAGATCCGGTTTCATGGAAATGATCCCTTCAGGGTTCAATGCACGGTGGTAGCCTACGGTAGGTAATAATTTGGCACTGTCAGGGAAAGTGCTTGTCAGGTCAACCGCAACAAGATCATGTCCCTTGCCCAAGGCAAACATCATTTCTGTTAAATGCTTGGATACACAAACGATGCGGATATCTTTTTTTACGTCCAGTTCTTTTTTTCCAAAGCGGCTGCAACCCGATAGTACGAATATGAATGCAGCAAACAGTAGCGGTATCTTTCTCATGTGAATAGATTTATGAAATCAGGGAGGTCGCTGTTTAAGCCACCTCCCTGATCCTTATCAAAAATTATATTTAAAATTGAGTCCACCGAAATAATTTGCTTTTAGCGGGCCGGGCAGGTAAGCATCCGGCAACTGGTTGGCAAATACCATCAATGGATATTTTACACCGGTAATATTATTGATCCCAAAGAAAAGATCCAGGTCGCAATGAGCCGAGAGACTTTTCTGGAAACCCAGTTTGGTATTCAGCAAAGAATAGCTGCTGGTAAAATTCGCTCCATCAGAAGTGATCGGCATCGCATCTTTATACATCCAGGTAAGGTTTGCATAGAAGCCGGGATTTGTTGTTACATCAACCCCCAGGTTGGTTACCCATTTGGCCACACCGGCCACTGCATTACCACTGTAATCAGCCACTACTGCCGCCGTTCTTGCCGCATTCAAAGTCTGGTAACTGAACCCTACATATTTAAAATCGGAATAGGTAAGATTGGTAAACGGACGAACCGATTTAAAGAAGCCGGAGGCAGATTCATACGCTGTATACTTCATCAATAATTCTATACCCTTATCATCCTGCTTACCACCGTTGGCAATATAAGAATAAGCAGTAGTGGTGGTGCTTCCATTTAAAGGAACGGCGATAGCTGTCATTTTATCAGAGAACTGTGCACTGAATAAAGCCAGCTGGTAGCTCAGTTTATCATTCAGCAACAATCCTTTGGTTCCGATCTCATACTGGTTGCCTATTTCGGGTTTCAGGTCTGTATTGAGTTTTCCGGTTGTGGGAATAAAGAAATAAGAACTTACCGGAGCTTTATATCCTTTGCTGTAAGAAGCATATACAGAAAACTGTTTACTGTACACTTTGTTGATGGCGATATGCGGAGAAAGCATGCCATTGTATTTGGTGGCAAACCTTGTTGGTAAAGTACTTCCGGCTACATAGAATTTATCGTTCAGTTCAATGCTCATATTACTCATACCTAAGCCTGCTGTGATAGATACATCATGCGGCATGGATAATGTCCACTCTGTAAATATTGAGCTGGTACCCGTTGTAGTTGACTGGTTGCTCCTCATGGCACCGATCAGCCAATACGCATTGGCATCCGCAGGATTGGCTACCATATTATACCCAATGATCTGAGCATTCTGACGTTGTGATTCCATTCCGGTGATACCACTGAGGCTGTATCCATTCTCCATCGGGAATTTCATATCCAGTGTAGAACGGAACCCGTAGTTGAGGGGGCTCTTATCGGTCCAGCCACCTGCTGAACTTGCGTTATTGGAAACACCGGAACCAAATACAGAAGTGGTATTGGAAATATGGTTACTGAAATTATAGGTATGCCCCAGCCCCGCACGGAAACTGATGATCTCAGAATGGCCGTTACGTTTGATATAATCAGGGTTTCCTGAAAAATCATTGGCTGCATACTGCGCCAGGGTTAACTCACCGCCTCTTGCATCATAACTGTTACTGTATCCAAAATAGGCGTTGATGGTTTGTTTTTCATTAGGCTGAAAATCTGAGGCAATGTTTACAAAATCTTTACGCGATTGGGTATGGCTCATATAACCGTCAGTTCTTTGTTTGCCGTAATTGATCAGTAAAGAAGATTTATCGGTAGCCATTTGAAAATGGGTGGTAAAGCGTTGAAGGTCGTAGCTGCCAATCATCACATCTTGGCCGATGGAGGTTTTTCCTTTTTCGGGTTTGATCGTTTTTAAATTCACAACACCGGCCACAGCCAATCCGTATAATGTTCCTGAGGGGCCTTTGGTAATTTCCACATTACCTACTGAACCGAAATCGATATCATCCAGTAAAGTGATCCCCTCTGCGTCGGTAACCGGGATACCATTGAGGTATACCTTGGTGCCCTGCACATCAAAATTACTGCTGATCCCATTGGTTCCCCTGGCGCCGTTACCATAGCCGCGGATATTGAACTGTTGTCCGGAAGACACCGCCCTTCTCTGCATGGTTACACCGGGCACATTCCCATTGATCGCATCATCCAGAAATAATCCGGTGCTGCGTTGCAATTCCGTTTCTGAAAGTTTGGTGATCGATACCGGCTGAAATAAAATAGATTTATTCAGGTTGGAAGTAGCCGTAATCTCCACATCGTTCAACTTATGATTGGAAGGGACCAGGCTTACGAACAATTCATCCTTACAATTTTTAACAGCCAGTTTTTTGGTTTCATAGCCAATAAAGGAAACAGTGATCTCACCCAGCTTGCTGCAATCAATGGTAAAAACACCGTCTTTATCAGAGGTAGTTCCTCCTTTACCGGGGAACTGGATATTGGCACCCAACAACGGGGCTTTGGTATTGGCATCAATAACTTTTCCTTTCAGCGTGGTTTGTGCAAAGGCAATAACGGAAATACATACAAATAAAAGTGTGTATGAAAATTTTTTCATTACAATAGTAGTTTGATAAAATAAAACAATGAGTCTGTCCCCAGGGGGATCTACAAAAGATCAGCTAAGCAACTAGCAGCCGCGTGGAGGGGGTGAATGGATCTCTGTATGACAGGAAGTATAGTCCCGGTTAGGGCCAACACAATAAGAAACGGGGATCTTGCATGACAAAAAAACGATCTCATCTCCAGCCTGTTCGAAAACAGAAAAGAATTTCATCAACGAAAGCACAGGGTTACTGTCTCTTTCCTGTTTGGAATGGCGGATGCCGGCCATTTGTTTTTCCAGATCGTTCTCACGGTCATCTTTCATTGCACAGATCCGGATACTGTCCTGGGTTCTTTTAATCGCTACCACATCATATAACTCACCATGGTAGCTGAATTCTTTATTTGTTTCTTCCCATTCAAAAGCAGGATCAGCAATTTTATTTTTTACAACCGGAAAACTCAGATAGGTACCATACCGTGTATCGTCGTGCGTTTGCAGGTAGGCACGCATTTCCTGTTTCAGGTTATATTGATAAAAAGTATATACCAGATGGTATCCGCCTATATAAATAAACAGGCAGCACAAGATCAATATGGAGAAGATTTTTCTCAAAGCAGTTTGATGCCCCAATATAGCAAATGTTTGAAAAGCAGGCTTTGTAAAATGATGAATGACCCGTTTCTGCACTATTTAAATGTATACCGGAAGTTAATGCCTGCATACAGGGTTGATTTAGGCCCGGGAGTAAAATACCTTGGCGCCACCCCATTAAAAGCCACCTGGTTGATCACTACAAACTGTGCATAGCGTTCATTGAAAATATTGTTATTGCCCCCATAGATATCGATACTGAAACGGGAAGTTCCGATACCGCCAAACTCTTTTCTGAAGCCCCCTTTGGCATTAACCAGGTTATAAGAATCTGAGAAAACGGTATTGTCGAGTGTGATTGGCATCTGATCTGTAAAAAGGTCTGTCAGATTCAGGTAAAATCCATTGGTCAGTTCCAGGTCAATACCGGTGTTCAGATAATTTTTGGCCAGTCCGCTTACACGCAGGTTGGAATAATCCCTGGTGAAACTGTTATTGTTATTATCACTTTTCAGATCAGAGTTGCGGCTCCCGTTAAAGGTATAGGTAAGAAAGGGACGGAACATTTGCAGGAAGCTTTTGTGTTTTGGCACCAAAGCATAGTTGATCGTTAATTCGGCACCGGTAAAATTTACAGAACCTGCATTTACCAGGGCTGTATAAAAAGGCGTGCCCCCACTGGCGGCAAAACTCTGCGGTACCAGCTTATCTGTCACTTCCATATTAAAGAAAGCAAAATCGAGGTATAGCGATTCTTTGAAAAGACTGGCTTTGGTTCCTACTTCAAACGTATTACTGATCTCCGGTTTGATATCCTCATTCACTTTTCCTGTTTGTGAAATAATGAACTGGTTGGTACCCGGCTGTGCATAGCCCATACTGTAATTCGAATACACCGATACATATTTACTGATCAGGTGGTTCACTACCCAACGGGGCGTTACCAGAGGTTTGAATACTTTAAAGCCCGATTGGTTCACATACCCACTTCCGCTTGCACGCAGGTCTTCATTATCGTAAGTAATAAAGTTGGCGCTGCCGCTGAATACCATCAATGTGTTTTTTGCCAGGTTCAGTTCAAGCATACCAAAAGCGTTCCACTGCATAGGTTTTAATTCCTGGTCTGATTGCAGTGACCCTAATGCCCCATTATTTAAAGAATATGATTTTTGATAAATGATATTCTTATTGGCTTCAAAACCCAATGTGATCCGGGTAGAAACATTGCCCCATTGCGGCGTATAGATAAATGCGGTCCTGAGGCCAAAGCTGCTCTTACTGGTTTTCGTTAAGGTGGTCGAGACGGACTGTCCTATTTCCTGGGTACCCAAGAAGAAAGTGGTCTTATTGGTAAACTTTGGGGTAAAAATATATTCGTGCGAAAAACCCATACGAAAACTTTCCAGTTCACTATGTGATTTGTTATTGATATACCGGATATCCGCACTATCGGGGTATTTGATCAGCCCTAAACTATCTACCTGGCCGGATAACTGGTCATTGGATTTGGTATAATAAGTGAAGAACCGGATCGTGCTTTTGGGGTTGCTATATACAGACGCATTGAGGTTCCAGAAATCCTTTTGAGAATTTGCATTCATCCGGTAGCCATCTGTTTTTTGCTGGCCGTAATTCAACTGTACATTGGCTTTTTCATTTCCCACACCAACAGATGCCGTTTTGCGTAAGAGATTATTGGATCCGATCAATCCGGAACTGCCAACGCTAACCCCCTGTGGTGCTTTTTCGGAGAACATATTTACCACACCCCCAATTCCTGTTCCGTATACACTGGATACCGGGCCACGAAATACTTCTATCCTTCCCAGTGTTGCAAAATCAACTTCATCAAGATTGGTGGTGCCATCCGCATCGGTAAGTGGGATATCATTGTAATAGGCTTTATAACCGATACCATTATTATTGTTCTGGTTTCCATAACCGCGTAAGATGATCCTCGCACCGGTATTGATATTCCTGAATTCCATGCGTACTCCAGGCAACAGGTTAAAACTGTGCTGAAGGCCTATCTGGTTATTTCTGTCAAAATCATGCGCCGTTAGTGTTGCAATCGATCTATTGCAACACTAACGGCGCATGATTTTGACAGAAATAACCAGATAGGCCT
>CBHRAM010000233.1:0-5962 GCA_966076165.1 uncultured Chitinophagaceae bacterium | reverse complement strand
ACACATATATACTCGATTATTTTCAGAAGAATGTTCCCGATGCGGAAACGGAATTATTGTATGATAATCCCTATCAATTACTGGTAGCTGTAATTCTTTCTGCACAATGCACCGATAAGCGTGTAAACCTGACCACACCCGCCATCTTCGAAAAATATCCGGTGCCACAAAAAATGGCGAAAGCTACATTTGATGAACTGTTTCCGTTGATCAGGAGTATTTCTTATCCCAACAATAAAACCAAACACCTGATCGGCATGGCCAACATGCTGCTCGATAAATTTGGTGGGGAAGTGCCTATGACGGTTGATGAATTGGTGCTGCTACCCGGTGTAGGAAGAAAAACAGCGAACGTGATCACAAGCGTGGTTGACCAGCAACCTAATATGGCAGTCGATACACATGTGTTCAGGGTGAGTAAGCGTTTGGGCCTGGTTTCTCAAAAAGCATCTACACCTTTAGCTGTTGAAAAGGAACTGATCAAACATATTCCCAAAGAACTGGTACACAAGGCACACCACTGGCTCATCTTACACGGCCGTTATGTTTGCCTGGCACGGACGCCCAAATGCGAACAGTGTGTATTGAAGGATTGGTGCAGATACTATGAAAGTACCAGCCGCTTAAAATATATTTAATAAATTACTGAATGAAAACGGCGATAACCTGCTTATTCATATCCTGTTTATGTATTGTACTGTCAGGCTGCCGTAAAACACCTGTAGTGTCAGAACCTGTTTACAAGATGCTTGGATTTTCTGATAGTACACATAAATACGCCTGCAAATACGAGAACGACCAGATCAGTGCGATCTACTTTACAGATACTATGGGCAAGATCACAAGTAAGGCAGTGTTAAGAAATACGTATAGCTATCAGCCCAATTATGTAAAAGCAATCTTTAATAACAACCCTTCACAAACCTATGTTGAATATTTTCTGAACGATTCTTCTTTACCTGTTAAGATCCTTGTGCACAATACCATTGGCGGGAAGGATTCCTTAGTGAAACAAAAACTATTCTTCTATCATGGAGATAGTAAAACCCAACTGGACTCGATATTATATACCAAAGCCAAGGAAACTACTTTCAGAATTATCCCTGCCTACGTTAATGGGAATCTTTCCGAATGCCGTACTTACCAGGGAACTTACCGGCCTGCTTATATCCGTTATTGCCAGTTCTCCTATTTTTCAACCCCAAACCTGATGCGATCGCCCAACCAGCTGCTATATATTTATAACGACCCCGAACTGGTTGAAGAAAATTTTTATCTCTGCAATCTGTTCTCACCCAATGCCATGGATTATTTTGTGGTTAATGGCTACATCAATATGGGGAATGATAGCTATACAAGTGTTCCGCAAGGTGCGGGCTTTAGTAATATCAGCACCAACAGCAGGAAGCAGGTTACAACGGAGCAATATGCCGGGGTATTTCCTTATCTGCGTAATTATCTTTATGAATAAAACTTCTCTGCGGATAACGCTGCCTCTCTGCGGCTCTGCGGTTAGTGCGGGTTCTATCCAACCGCAGAGCCGCAGAGAACGGAGAGCTTACGCGGAGATTTATTTTTTCTTGCCTTTTACGAGATGATAGGAATCATCAATAAAGCCCTGTAGCTGTTTGTTGGATAAGGTACCATTTACCACAATGGTGTTCCAGTGTTTCTTATTCATGTGATAACCGGGGAGAATGGTATCGGGGTATTCTTCTCTTAACTCAATGGCTTTATCCGGATCGCACTTTACATTGAAACGGAGCGGGTGGCTGTCGAGCCCGGTGAGTAAGAAGGCTTTGCCATTTACTTTATACACCAAAGTATCCGGCCCGAAGGGAAGGGTTTCTTCTGTATCGGGTTTGCTGATACAATATTCGCGGAGTTGTTCAATATCCATCAGAATAAACTTAATAAAAATCATTGACTAACCTGAATAAAAAAAGAGAGAAGGCGATCACCTTCTCTCTTCTGCCATTAGTAATAGTTTACTCTTACAACATTTTCTTCACTACATCCACTATCTCACCCTTGGTAATAGGAATACCCATCACTTTATTGTAAGCCTGTGCATCTACCATGTATTCGTCGCGGATGATCTTTACCAATTGTCCGTTATTGATCTCAGGGATCAGTACTTTATCAAAGTTCTTGATCATGTCGCCCAGGTTCTTAGGGAATGGGCGCAGGTAACGGATATGTGCATGGCTTACTGCATGGCCGGCTGCCTGTAATTCCAGTGCAGCGCTTTTGATAGCACCATAGGTAGAACCCCATCCGAGTATCAGCACCTTGCCTTTTTCTGCACCGCTGTCGATGGTTTGTAATGGAATATAATCTGCGATCTTATCAACCTTTGCCTGGCGAACATTTACCATGTGCTGGTGGTTCTCAGGTTCGTAATTGATATTACCGGTTACGTCTTGTTTTTCCAATCCGCCGATACGGTGTTCAAAACCTGCGGTTCCGGGGATAGCCCATGAACGTGCGAGTTTCTCATCTCTTCTGTATGGCTGGAATTTGGTTTCGCCTTCTGCCAGTTCTTTCTTGAAATTAACAATGATCGGTGCCAGGTCTTTTGCTGCCGGGAACTTCCAGGGTTCAGCACCATTGGCAATATATCCATCACTCAATAATACAACCGGGGTCATGTGCTGTACAGACAAACGACAGGCTTCATACGCCACTTCAAAACAATCGCTTGGTGTAGATGTGGCAATCACAGGCATCGGGCATTCGCCGTTACGTCCGTAATAAGCCTGCATCAGGTCGCTCTGTTCTGTTTTGGTTGGCAAACCGGTTGATGGCCCGCCACGTTGGATATTGATGATCACCAAAGGAATTTCCAGCATTACAGCCAATCCCATGGCTTCCGTTTTCAAAGCCATACCCGGACCAGAAGTTGCGGTTACACCCAATGACCCGCCATAGCTTGCGCCGATAGCAGAGGCAATGGCAGCGATCTCATCTTCTGCCTGGAATGTTTTGATCCCAAAACTCTTGTATTTACTTAATTCATGTAAGATATCAGATGCCGGTGTGATCGGATAAGCACCCAGGAAAATTTCCAGACCACTTTTTTCACCTGCGGCGATCAGTCCCAATGATAAAGCCTGGTTACCCATGATGCTTCTGTACAGGCCCGGATTCATCTTTGCCTTCTCTACTTTATAACGGGTAGTAAAGGTTTCGGTCGTATCTCCGTAATTATAACCTGCCTGTAATACTTTGATATTACTGTTGAGGATGGTTGGTTTTTTACCAAACTTCTCTTTTAAGAATTCGATGGTGGTTTCGAGGCTGCGGTTGTACATCCAGTAGATGAAACCGAGTACGAACATGTTCTTGGCGCGATCGCGCTCTTTGTTACCCAACTCGGCAAAATCTTTCAAAGATTCGCGGGTCATTTTGGTAACATCCATTTTGATCACATCATAACTATCGAGGCTGCCATCTTCCAGTGGGTTTACTCCTTCCGGATAGTTGGCCAGACGCAGGTTCTTCGCATCAAAACCTTCGAGGTTTACGATGATTTTCCCCCCCGGTTTGATGGCTTTCAGGTTCACTTTTAATGCTGCAGCGTTCATGGCAACCAATACGTCTGCAATATCTCCCGGTGTAAACACCTTATTGGAAGAAAAATGCAACTGGAATCCACTCACACCCGGTACGGTACCGATCGGGGCACGGATCTCCGCCGGAAAATCCGGGAAAGTAGCCAGATCAATACCCAACATTGCTGTGTTATTGGTAAACTGTTGTCCGGTAAGCTGCATACCGTCCCCGCTATCGCCTGCAAACTTGATTACAACGTCCTGCAGTACTTCATCTTTTTTAGCCATCGAAGTTTAAATTGTGCCGGCGAAGATACAAATTAAGAGGGCACGATAAACACTGATTTTTATCATTTTATGGTATCCTTTTTGCAAAAGATCAGCGGGCGGGGACCAATTTCTGTCCATTAACTATCTTTACAGGCTAAACGAGTGAAAACCGGCTATGACGGGTATAAAAGACAGGTTTATGATGCTTAGTATAGGAACAATGATCTTGGCTTGCACGATGGCTTGTAGTAATGGTCATGCCGGCGATGGAGCAGGGGCTGATTCAGACAAAAATGCCGGAAAATCGGGTAAAATACAACAGGTAGATAAGTTCGCATGGCAGCCTCTTGCCTACGACAGCACCAAAAAATACATCTATCTCACTTTCGACGATGGCCCCCAGCATGGCACGGTTGAATGCTATAACCTGGTAAAACAGGAGGGCATCAAAGCCAGTTTTTTCATGGTGGGCCTGCATATGGCTAAGAAAAGCGATGGCAAAAAGATCGTTTCCATGATCAGGGATAGCTATCCACAGGTATTACTGTGCAATCACAGCTATACGCATGCCAACGATAAATACCTCGATTTTTACCATCACCCTTATTTTGCAGAACAGGATTTTTACCAGGCCCAGGATTCGCTGCAGGTGCCGTATAAAATTCTCCGTTTGCCCGGTAACCGCTCCTGGGCAAGGCAGGGCGAGCTAAAAGCAACTATTTTGGTAAGACCGGTGGCCGAACTGCTGGACAGTGCCGGCTATAATATCATCGGCTGGGACCTGGAATGGAATTTTAACCATAAAAATGCCCGACCGGTTCAATCGCCCCAAAAACTGGCCAACCAGGTAGACAGTGCTTTTGCCCATATGGATACCCATACACCCCGTCACCTGGTCATTTTAAGTCATGATCGGATGTTCCAGCGCCCCGGTGACCTGGATTCGCTGGCCAGATTCATTCAGATCCTGAAAAAGAACCCTGATTATGTGTTTGAAACGGTGGATCATTATCCGGGATTGAAGAAATTGCGTCCATAGTCGATGGTCAATAGTCCGGGGCAGGACAAGAAACCAGTTCTAAATAGCTATGGACCATGGACTATGGTCTATGAACAAAACGCCACCGAATTTTAGTATTTCCTTAAATACCACTACCTCCCAAACACGTAATAGTTTTCGTACATTTACTATTCAAAATTTTTACAGACTATGGCAATTTTTAAATCGGGTAACCCAACATTAACGCAGAAGATGTTCGACAAAAGCATGCACCTTGATGCAAGCATGCAGGGAACGATGAGTGTGCGCGGGGCTATCAACAAATTTGGATTTTTGATGCTGATGGTGATCGCAGGTGCGGCCTACAGCTGGCATTTATTTGCCGAAGGACAAACGGGCACGGTAACCACCATGTTGTTTGTAGGTGTGTTTGGCGGTCTGATCACCGGTGTGGCGATTTCTTTTAAACCCAACTGGGCCGGCTATCTGGCTCCTTTATACGGATTGCTGGAAGGCTTATTCATTGGCGCAATTTCTGCTATGATGAATGCAGCTTTTGCAGAAAAATATCCCGGACTGGTCATGCAGGCCGTAGGCCTCACATTTGGCGTGGCGATCTCTATGTTCCTGCTGTATAATTTCCGCATCATTAAGGCTACGGAAAAATTCAAATCAGTGATCATCATGGCCACAATGGGTATCGGGATCTTTTACCTGTTAACCATGTTATTGCGTTTGTTTGGCGTACAGGTAAGTTTTATGTACGACAGCAGCATGCTGAGCATCGGTATCAGCCTGTTTGTGGTGGCCATTGCTGCACTGAACCTGATCATGGATTTTGATATGATCGAGCAGGGTGCAGAAAGAGGCGCACCCAAATTCATGGAATGGTATGGGGCTTTCGGTTTACTGGTAACCCTGGTATGGTTATACCTTGAGATCCTCCGCCTGTTAAGCAAACTGGGCAGCCGCGATTGATCATCCAACAAATTCTTAGAAAGCCATTTCGCTATGCGGGATGGCTTTTTTATATGCGGGGTTTTGCGGGTAGGCAAATACAAGTAACTTAGTGAGCGTGAATCGTGAGACCTCAGTCGTGTTTGTCGAAGACTTTACTCACGACAGTGGTCTCACGCCG
>CBHRAM010000232.1:0-5987 GCA_966076165.1 uncultured Chitinophagaceae bacterium | reverse complement strand
GGATTCAATATTCAATATTCTCTACCCTAAAACAACTATCAAGGCATAGATCACACCTGGTAACCAGAACAACAAAGTAAGCAGCAGACTCAGCCAAAACCTTCCGTTAATAGTTCCTTCGTGCAGGTAAACGGCCAATGGTGGCAAAATGATCGCCAGGATCACTAATAAAAGGGTGTTGGTGCTTACTTCTCCACCGGCTGCTTTTTGTGCTTTATAATCTTTTACTGCTTTTTTGGCTTCCGCGATCCGCATTTTCCTGTCAACCCTCGACAAACTCCTGAATTCATGCATGGCATCACGGGCAACCGCATCATCCAACACAATGTCTTTTGTAACGGAAGAGTCTGCCTTGGCCTTACTTACAGGCTCAGTAACAGAAGAAGCTTTCATGGAAACAGTACTGAAAAGGCCGGCAGCCAACAGTACAAGGGTAATTTTTTTCATAAGTTGAATTTTATCAGTTTATATAAAATCCGGATATTTAACATACCGGCAACATAAAGGTCGCATCTAATTACAGTTTCTAATTATACAATTGGTGAATTAATTTACACAATTCACACATAACCCGTACATAAAACCCGGAATATTTACAGCATGCCACGGCTTTCAGTAAGTCAATTTAGTATCTTTCCTATTCAATTTTGATGAATGAAAAGACTATTGACCCTAAGCCTGTTCCTAAGCACTGCAGCCTCTGCCCAGAACTTACCTGCCAATTACGACCAGTTAATAAAAGAAGAAACACCCAAAGTGGTAGAATGGAGAAGGTACTTCCACCAGAACCCCGAACTCTCTAACCGTGAAGTGAAGACCGGAAAAAAGATCGAAGAGTATTTAAAGCAATTGGGTATTGAAACCAAACGCTCAGCCCTGACCGGTGTTGTAGGCATTTTAAAGGGTGGAAAACCCGGACCCGTTGTTGCCCTCCGTGCGGATATTGACGGATTACCGGTGACAGAAAGAAATGCACTCCCTTTTAAATCAAATGCCACCAGTGAATACAATGGACAAACCGTTGGCGTAATGCATGCCTGCGGACATGATTCGCATATTGCCATGCTTTTAGGAACGGCTGAAGTTTTAAGTAAGATGAAGAATGACCTGCCCGGCACGGTTGTCTTTCTTTTCCAGCCTGCAGAAGAAGGCCCTCCCGGTACTGAAGAAGGCGGGGCACCCTTAATGGTGAAAGAAGGTGTATTGGATAACCCGAAAGTGGATGCCGTTTTTGGTATGCATATAGAAGCCGGCCTCGACCTGGGAAAGATCTATTACAAGCCTGAAGCATTTATGGCTTCTTCAGATTGGTTCACCATTAAAGTAAAAGGCCGTCAGTCGCACGGTGCGGCCCCATGGAAAAGTATCGATCCGATCGTGATAAGTACTTCCATCATTCAGAACCTGCAGACCATCGTAAGCCGCCAGATGGATATTACCAAGGCCCCGGCCATCATCACAGTTGGAAAGATCAGTGCCGGTGTTCGTCCCAATATTATTCCCGAAGAGGCCATCATGGAAGGAACGATCCGTACACTCGACAGTAAAATGCAGACTGAGATTCACGAGCGCATCCGCAATATGGTAAAGAATATTTCAGCAGCCTATGGCGCAACAGCAGAAGTATCGATCGATACCAAAACACTGGTTACCTATAATGATCCCAAATTGGTGGCACAATCACTCCCCTCTTTACAAAAAGCCGCAGGAGAAAACAATGTTTTATTACACCATTGGGATACGGGTGCAGAAGATTTTTCTTTTTACGGGACCAAAGCCCCCTCTTTCTTTTTTTACCTGGGTGCCAGAGATCCAAAACTAACAGAAGAAAAAGCCCCTGCCCACCATACCCCCGATTTTTATATCGACGACAGTAAACTGGATGTAGGGGTAAAAACCTTCTGCCAATTGGTATTCGATTATGCCAGATCAAAAAAATAATCCATTCTATCATTCACTCATGCTATCACACACCCTGATTTTATGAAACGTTTTCTGATTTTACTTTGCATTGCCTCATTTGCCCTTACTGCAAATGCCCAAACCAACCTAAGCCCCGAACAACTCTGGAAACTCCAAAGAGTAAGTGGCCTCGGTATTTCTAAAGATGGGCAATACCTGGTCTTTTCCGTGAGCACACCCAATGTTGACTCCAATAAAAGCAAACGCAAACTCTATGCGATGGCAACCGGCGGTGGCGAATCGTTTGAGATCCCTAACACAGACAGCTTTCTGGTGGATACAAAGATCTCTGCCAATAAAAAATTCCATGCCGGTGTTAAGAGTGTAAAAGTGCTGAATGTGACCGGTGCAGATCTATATCCCGACCTGAAAAAATCAAACGTTTATATATTCAACTCACTCAACTACCGTCATTGGGATACCTGGGAAGACGGTAAGTTCGACCATCTCTTTATCTCTCCGGTAGTTAACGGCAAGCCTGATCCATCAAAAGGAAATGATATACTTTTCAACCAGCCCATCGATTGTCCGCAAAAACCTTTTGGCGGGGATGAAGATTATGTATGGAACCCCGATGGTAAACACCTGGTATATGTTGCCAAGAAAAAAACGGGCACAGAATATGCGCTCAGCACCAATACGGATCTATACGAGTATGATGCAGAAAGTGGGGTTACGCGCAATCTTACCGAAGACAATAAGGGCTATGATGTGAACCCTGCATTTAATGCCGATGGCCAACTGGCATGGTTACAAATGAAGCGCGATGGATATGAGGCCGATAAACAGGATATCATTGTAAGCGATGGAAAAACAAAGATCAACCTCACTGCCAAACGCGATGAGATCCATGTAGAAAGTTTCAGCTGGAGTAAAAATGGTTCCGCTCTTTATTTTATTGCCCCCATCAACGGTACTTTACAGTTATTCAAAGTAACCAATCCACTCAGCACAAAAGCCGACCCTGTCATTATGCAAATCACGAAAGGTGATTTTGATGTGAGTGGCATTGTAGGAGAAGCAGAAGGCATGCTCTATGTTTCACGCAACGACATGAACCATGCGACCGAGTTATATAAATTAGACCCTGCCAACGGAGCACTTACCCAGCTTACCCATGTGAATGATGCTGCGTATGCGAAGATCAATAAAGTAAGAACAGAAAGAAGATTTGTGACCACTACCGATAAAAAGCAAATGCTGGTTTGGGTGATCTATCCACCGGGATTTGATGCATCAAAAAAATACCCTACCCTGCTTTATTGCCAGGGCGGGCCACAATCACCCCTCACCCAATCCTATTCTTTCCGCTGGAATTTTCAGTTGATGGCATCACAGGGATATATCGTTGTAGCTCCCGCCAGAAGAGGCATGCCGGGTTTTGGAACAGAATGGAATGAACAGGTGAGCAAGGACTGGGGCGGACAGGTGATCAAAGATTATCTCAGTGCCATTGATGCCGTATCCAAAGAACCCTTTGTTGATAAAACCCGTTTAGGTTGTGTAGGCGCCAGCTTTGGTGGCTTCTCCGTATTTGCGCTGGAAGGACAGCACGAGGGCCGTTTCAAAACATTCATCTCGCATGATGGTGTATTTGATTTTAAAAGCATGTATGGCACCACGGATGAGATCTTTTTTGAGAACTGGGAAAAAGGCGGGGCTTACTGGGACAAGAATAATGCCGTAGCCCAACGTTCTTTCGATCAGTCGCCCAGCAATTTTGTTGACAAATGGAATACCCCCATCATGATCATACAGGGCGGCCGTGATTACCGTGTACCGATTGAACAGGGACAACAGGCATTCCAGGCAGCACAGTTAAAAGGTATCAAAAGCCGTTTCCTCTACATCCCCGATGAGAACCATTGGGTACTCAGCGCACAGAATGCCCTTGTATGGCAACGCGAGTTCTATAAATGGCTGGATGAAACGTTGAAGTGATTTTTGAAACACATAGGATCATAGTTCAAAACAAAGGGCAGATAGAAAACTATCTGCCCTTTGTTCTCTCTGTGCAACTCTTCTACTCTCCGTGACCTCTGTGTTGAAAAAATATCCCCCTACGAAGCATCCGGTTTGTTTTTAACACAGAGGTCACAGAGGAAAAGAGGTTCACAGAGTTTTTTTCGCAAGGAGCATATCGCTGTAACTGTGATGGATCAGGTCTGTATCCGCTATTTCAAATGCCTTGATATAAAAATCACATTGTTCCTTTAATGTTTCAATGGTTAGCGAAGGATCGGTTTTGTTACCGGCTTCGATCTCTACAAAAGAGCCCAGTCCGGGTACTTCATCCAGGTGGAACTTGATATTATCGATGAAGAAGATCTTGCGGTATTTGTCAACCACCACTTTCACACCCAGCGCTTTTTCCAGAACCTGCTCTGTTGCAGGACCGTCGCTCACCTGGCTGAGGGAAAAATCGGATTGCTTGGGGCCTTCCTGATCGGGGCGTTCGTAGTAGATCAGGGTTTTCTCAATATTGCCCTGGCGCAGTTTCAGCCTGCCTTTGGGAACATGGAAATACGTGTCTTTCTGGTGGTCGAGCCCGATAAAACGGGCATTTTTTGAAAGCAAAAATGCTTCCACTTTTTCAGGGTGGAAGCATTTTGCTTTGATCTCGATATTAATATGGTTCATTCTCTATTTTTCGGATGGGTTCTTTTTACCGGCAAGCAGTTTTTCAAGGGCTGTTTCGAGGCGGCGTTTGCGCGTTTCCTCTTTTTTGGCCCCTTCGATCCAGCTCACATATTCTTTCTGGTTGGTAAAGGAAAGCGAAACAAAGAATTCCTGGGCTTCCTTATGCTTGGTAAAGAACTTGCTCAGTTCTACCGGCGGTACCACCAGCCTTTTTTCAAAATCGATCCCGTTGATCTCATTGGTTATCACTTCTGAACCGAAAGCACGGGTACGGTTAGGGATCTTGTCCAGCTTTTTAAAGCGCATCGCACTCCAAACATGGTCAAGGGCCACCTGGCGAACACATTCGTATTCTTTCTGGGTCAAAAGATCCCAGCTGCAGTCCCGGTTCAGGTCGCTCACGATCTTGCTCGCGGTCTTGGGATAAGCCACCCATAATTTGGTGTCTTCATGCAATGCCGGAAAAACCTCATTCAGCACATTATTCAGCTGGTTCTGGCTAAGGGCAAACAAAAGGGCGAAATCCACTTTTTTGCTTTTCAGCAAGGGAGTAACGTTCTTTGCGTACGTGATCTTGGCAAACTGCTTCTCAATTGAAGACGGTAACCCCTGAATCAACAGGTTCTTCTCATCCTTCAACTGTAATTTTTCTAACAAAGTTGGATTTGACATGCCTAAAAGGAAATTTAGGTGGGTAATAAAGGAGGGCAAAGTTAAAAAATTGTTACCAGAGTTTGCAAACAAATCGGGGCTATTTTGCAGGATTTGCCCCGAATTAACAGGAAAATCAATGGTTTAGCTCATTGTATGTTCATTTTTCCTAATAACTATGCGGCTTTCCGCAACTCAGCCATCTCATTATCTGGGACGATAATACTGCAACGCCTCCGGCATCATTTCCTTGATCTTTTGAATTCTTTGCTCGTCACTTGGGTGGTCGCTCAGGAAAACCGGGGGCTTCTGGCCGCTGCCGAGATTGGCCATTCTTGTCCAGAAATCAACAGCCAACCTTGGGTCGTATCCTGCTGCCGCAGCGAAGATCAGACCGAAATGATCGGCTTCCAGCTCCATTTTGCGCGAATTGGGTAATAAAGCCCCGTATTCCGCACCCAGGCCGTACACCTGGTTAAAGATATTTACTGACTTGGTATCTGTTCCCATCGCAGCACTCCCAATAGCACCGAGGCCCTGTGCGGCCATTTCCTGGCTCATACGCTCTTTTCCATGTCCCAATACCGCATGAGCAATTTCATGCCCTAAAACAATAGCCAATGCCGTTTCATTCTGGGTTACGGGTAAGATTCCTGTATACACCACTACCTTTCCACCCGGCATACACCAGGCATTCACTTCTTTACTGTCTACCAGGTTAAATTCCCAATCGT
>CBHRAM010000231.1:0-6004 GCA_966076165.1 uncultured Chitinophagaceae bacterium | reverse complement strand
GAAAAAGTGGAAGAACTGGTTCTTGCTTCACAGGTATTTTCAAAACAAGCGTTGCAACAATATACCCTTGCTATGATGAACCGGCCGGATATGACGGAGACGTTAAAAAGCAACCGCCTGCCTGTTCTCTTCGTAATCGGAACAGAAGATATTGCGGCTCCTATGAAAGATGTGCTGGAACAAACAAAGCTTACCCTACACCCAACGGTTCATGTATTGAAAAATATCGGCCATATGGGTATGTGGGAGGCAACAGATGAAATGAACGAACACTTATTGGCGTTTATAAACAAGACTTAATCCCCCAACTGATGAAGAAGGCTTTCTTCATAGTAGTTTTTTTTCTTTGCACATTTCCGGCGATGGCCAGGCATGTGGCTGGGGGAGAATTGTATTACAACTATATGGGGCCGGGTGCATCTTCAGGAACCAGTGTTTACAGGATATCACTACGTTTATTTCGTGATTGTTTATCCAACGGCCCCTTACTCGAAAATGAAGCCGTAACCGTTGGTATCTATGCAGATAATGTGATTGTTGCCACTTTACGTCTCGACCTGGAAGGATCTATCAACACCATCTCTCTCAATACCAGTTCCTTTCCCTGTCTGGTGGGTAATGTAAATGTGTGTTACCAGTTTGGCACCTGGGCATCGGTGATCACACTCGCAGATAATAACCAGGGATATACTTTGTCAAGAACCGGTTGTTGCCGGGTTGACAATATTTCGAACCTTGCCGTAAAAACCAGTGTGGGCAGTAACTATGTAACAAAGATCCCCGGAAGAAATACACTTGCTTCGGGACATAACAGCAGTCCGCAGTTCCTGATCAAAGACACGGCCCTGGTATGTGCCAACAAATCTTTTAAACTTGATTTTGGTGCAGTGGATCCTGATGGCGATGTACTCACATTTGCCTTATGTGATGCATATACAGCGGGTAGTGGAAGCAATAATACACCCCCTGCTTCCGGCCTTAGCCTGATTCCCTTGCCATATGCATCTCCTTTTAGCGGAGGTTTTCCTTTGGGTTCAAAAGTTACGATCAACCCCACAACCGGTATCATCAGCGGTATTGCACCGGATGAAGGAAGTTATGTGGTGAATGTCTGTATCACCGAATGGAGAAACGGAAAAGCATTTTCGGAGCATCGGAAAGATTTTATTTTAAAAGTGCAGAACTGCGATATCATTGAAGCAGTATTACCGGAGAAGATCATTCAATGCAATGATTTTAAAGTTCATTTCGAAAACCTTTCCACTTCTTCTTCGATCACTTCCTACGAATGGCGTATGGGTGATACCTCCTCAAAAATATTTACTTCCCCAACCGTAGATTATACTTATGCAGACACCGGCACTTTTAGGGCCACACTGAATGTAACGGGGCCAAAAGGCTGTTTGGGTGCAGCCAATACAACAGTGATCGTGTATCCGGGTTTTAAACCTGCATTCAATATTGTGGGAAGCTGTATCTTAAATCCGTTTCAATTTACAGATGCCACCACTACTAAATATGGTACTGTGAACAGCTGGCTTTGGGACCTGGGCGACGAGGGCACCAATGCCGATACTTTCTCCATCAGGAACCCGAAATATCAATACCTGACTGCAGCTACTAAAAAAGTAAACCTGATCGTTACCAGCAGCAAAGGTTGTATTGACAGTTTACACAAAGACCTGGCTGTGAGTGATAAGCCTAGTTTGCAATTACCTTTCAGGGATACTTTGATCTGCAGTATTGACACCCTGGCTATTCCTGTTTTAAATACGGGTAATTTTTCATGGACCTCTACCGACAAGAATATTCTTTTTGCGAACACGGCAAAACCATTGGTCTTTCCAAAGACCACTTCCAAATATTATGTTTCGCTGAGTGATAACGGCTGTTCAAATAATGATTCGGTAACCGTGAATGTACTGCCGTTCATCAAAGTGGATCTGGGTACGGATACACTTATCTGTAAAACAGATACGATCCGTTTACGGCCTTTCAGCCAGGCATTGGGGTATCTATGGAAAAGCAGTTCGGGTGAAATTGTGGCATCAGAGAAATTTCCGGTTGTTCAGCCACTGGTGAATACCAAATATATTGTAACAGCCAACCTGGGCAAATGCCAGGACAAAGATTCGATACTGGTAAAAGTAGCCCCCTTTCCTACAGCGATGGCCGGCCCCGATACCAGCATTTGTTTTGGTAACCGTTTTCAGTTGAAGGGTGCTATGATCGGCTCTAAAGTTTTCTGGACGCCTTCCAACAGCCTGATCAATCCCAATACCCTCACCCCTATTGCGGGGCCTTCCGGTACCACGAAATATGTGATGACGGTGAGTGATACACTTGGTTGCCCCAAGACCATGAGTGATACATTATTGGTGGTGGTCATTCCGCCTGTGATCGCTAATGCGGGTAGAGATACTTCGGGAGTTCCCGGGCAGGGTATACAATTGATGGCAAGTGGCGGACAAAACTATATCTGGAGCCCCGAAACTTTTTTGAATGATCCGTCCATTTTTAATCCCGTGGCCACGATCGGTGAAGGAGTTGATTCCATCCGGTATGTGGTAAGGGTATATAACGGCCAGTTCTGTTATGCAGAAGACGATGTGGTGATCAGGATCTACCGGAACGGGCCGGATATATTAGTGCCTTCTGCCTTTACGCCGAATGCGGATGGCAAAAACGATATCCTCCGACCGGTAACCATTGGCATTTCCAAACTTCATTATTTCAGTGTATATAACCGATGGGGGCAACTTATGTTTACCACAACAGAGTTTGGGAAGGGCTGGGACGGCATCTATGGCGGTTCTGCCCAGCCTGCCGCTGCCTATGTTTTTGCCGTGGAAGGAACCGATTACCTGGGTAAAACGGTGTTCAGGAAGGGCACATCGGTGCTGATACGTTAAAATTCGTCAAATCTCCCACTGTCAGGCAGCAAAAGGAGCAAGTACAAAGTCTATTGGGTAGTTGTTGAAACTCCGTTAAATAATGATTTACAAGATGTTAAATAATAGCACAAATTGTACATTCACGGTTCCTAATGATGTTTTAACCAGAAAAACTGATCATTATTCAACGAAGCGGATGATTCACCCATGCTAATTGAGAAGAATCGATAAGATGAGGAAAGTTTTTGCCTTAATAATAATTGTACTGTTATCCCTCCCGGGATTTGCCAATCACCTGAAAGGAGGTTGGATACAATATTCTTACATAGGGCCGGGATCTTCCGCAAACACTTCTAAGTACCAGGTTACCATACGGCAATATCTAGATTGTAATTCTACCGCTGCACAAAGGGACGCCAATATTTTTATGGGCATTTTTGACGGGGCGTCTAATCAATTAATCAATACCATCACCATCCCCAGATCAAGTACTGACAATCCTAATAAGACCACATATAGTCCTTGCATCTCACAGCCACCTCCGAAAGTTTGTTATTTAATAGATATTTATACAACTACTATTGATCTTCCTGATAATACTGCAGGATACACACTTACCGTACAACGTTGTTGCCGGATCATCGGTATCCAGAATGTAGCCGGAAACTCAAATGATATTGGCATCAGTTACACCACTAAAATACCCGGCACCATCAATGGCGTAAATTATTCAAATAATAAGAGTCCTGTATTTGCACAAAAGGATACCGCATTGATCTGTTTCAACGCCCCTTTTACTTTTGACTTCAGTGCAACAGATGCCGATGGCGATCAGATAACTTATGCTTTCTGCGATGGATTAACCGGTGGTTTTAATACTGCCGCTGGAGCATTACCCAATCCACCTGCTAACCCTCCCTATGGAACCGTACCGTATTTAACACCTACTTATACAGGCTCAGCCCCTTTAGGGTCAAGGGTAACGATTGATCCACAAACCGGTATCATTTCAGGTATAGCACCTTCTGCAACCGGTGATTATGTTGTTTCAGTTTGCGCAAGCGAATTCAGAAATGGGGTTTTAATCGGTACAACTAAAAAAGAAATTCATGTTACTGTTGCAGATTGTTCCATTTCTGCTGCGGCTTTAAAGCCAACTTATATTACCTGTAACGGCACAACTTTAAGTTTTCAGAATGAATCTCCGAATTCAACCGTTACGTCTTATTTATGGGATTTTGGTGTGCCCTCATTAACTACAGATACTTCAACCAGTCCAACACCTACTTATGATTATCTGAAAAGTGGAAAAGACAGCGGAACCTATACAGTTAAATTGAAAGTCTCTTCTTCAAGTGGATGTCAGGATTCAACCACAGCACAGGTTAAAATATATCCTGGCTTTAATCCCAACTTCACCATTAGCGGTACCTGCTATATCAACAGTTATAAATTTGTTGATGCCACTACCACCAAATATGGTTCGGTAAGCAGCTGGTCATGGAATTTTGGAGACAGCACCTCGTCAGCTGATACGGCACACAGCAAGGATTCATCCTGGAAATATCCGGCCCCTACCAATGCACAGGTAAAACTGATCGTTACCAATACCAAGGGTTGTATTGATACCATCACCAAATCGTTGCAGGTGCTGAACAGGCCTTCACTCAATCTTCCGTTTAAGGATACTTTGATATGCAGCAATGATACATTGGCTTTAAAAGCCAATATCAGCAGCGGTTCTGTTTTATGGACACCCGTTAACGGGCCCAACCGGCTGCGGATACTTAATGCAACGACCACTTCGCCATTGGTATTTCCGATAGACACAACGCAGTATTATGTATCTGTAAATGATAATGGCTGTATCAATACCGATACCGTGAATGTGAATGTATTGCAATTCATGTCCGTAAAAGCGGGTTTGGATACCGGGATCTGTAAAACAGATACTTTCCGGTTACGGCCGGTGAGCGATGCATTGAGTTATTTATGGACCGCATCCACCGGTGAAAAAGTACAGAGTATAAAAAATCCATTGGTACAACCGCTATCGCTTACCAAATATGTTGTGACCGCCAACCTGGGTAAATGCCAGGCTAAGGATTCTTTTTCTGTAAAAGTAGCCCCCTATCCGAGTGCCAGTGCCGGTGCAGATATCAGTATCTGTTTTGGATCGCGTGTACAGATAAACGGTACAGGTACCGGTTCCGTTTTTTCCTGGAGCCCAACCAATACACTGCTTAATGATAAGACCTTAACACCTATTGCCGGGCCAACAAAAACAACTACCTATATACTTACTGCAACAGATACGGTGGGATGCCCTAAACCCAAAACTGATACCATTGTAGTTACCGTAATACAACCCATCCATGCTTATGCCGGTGCAGATACCGCTGTTGTACCGGGACAACCCTTACAGTTAAATGCCAGCGGTGGTACCAGCTATGTATGGACACCTGCCAGTTTCTTAAGCGACCCGAATATTGCCAATCCGATTGCTACTTTCGACCAAAGTGTGGATTCCGTAACTTATACCGTAAGCGTAAGTGAGGGCACTTGCACAGCCACAGATCAGATAACCGTAAGGGTTTACAAAAACGGGCCGGATATTTTAGTCCCCTCTGCTTTTACCCCCAATGCAGATGGAAGAAATGATGTGATGCGCCCAATTTTATATGGCATCACCAAACTCAATTATTTTTCCTTGTATAACCGATACGGGCAATTGTTATTTACCACAACAGAACCCAATAAAGGTTGGGATGGAAATTTTGGAGGGACCGCACAACCTGCAGGCACTTATGTGTACCAGACAGAAGGACTGGATTATGCAGGAAAACCTGTTTTCAGAAAGGGAACGGTGGTGCTGATCAGGTAATAGCGTGAGTCGTGAGTAGAATTTCCTACAACTCACGACTGACGTCTCACGATTCACGAGCCCTCATTATTTCCTACTGCACATCACCCCGTTACCATAAATTTGCATTTCATTATTTAGCCATGAATAAGATCATATTGATTACAGGTGCAAGTTCCGGTTTTGGAAAAGCCATTGCAGAAAAATTTGCAGCCGGAGGCTGGGATTGTATCATCACCGGGAGAAG
>CBHRAM010000230.1:0-6008 GCA_966076165.1 uncultured Chitinophagaceae bacterium | reverse complement strand
ACTACAAATAATTCTACAGGATATTCCATAAAACACCACAAAAAATACGGTGTTTATACCGGCTCATAACTTATGATCGTGCATCGGTTTTAATTACCTTCATTGTCGTAATTCGGCTCACATATATCCAATATCCCCTCGTGAAGAAAAAGAACTGTACTCTTATTTCTTTATTGTCCATCTATTTGGTGATACAGGCTGTTGCAGCCCTGGGTCAGTCATCATCGGGTTGTACCCCTTTCATTCTTCAAAAAGATTCTGTTGTTTGTCCGGGAGCCAATGTTTCGCTTAGCCTGATTCCCCCTCCACCTAAAGACAGTATGTTACCCGGTGTATGGAAACAGCTTATCAAAGCATCAGCCATTGATTCCAATCTCTTCAACATTAAACCCTTTGGCTATGATAAGGCTAATCAATTCCTGTATTCGATCATCCACAAAAAGATCATTCGCTTCGATCTGAAGAATAATACCGTAACATCCATTCCTGCCGCTAACTGGCCCGGTGATTATACCGAGTTCACTTACGATTACACCAATAAACGCCTTCTCTGCTGGAGGGGTGGCCGTGATTCTGTCTATGCCATTCCGGATGCCGGCGGTAACTGGGTGGCTATCGGCGCGGGTGTTGTTGACAGGGAAATGTATGGCTCTTCTGCTTATTGGAACCCTTTGAACAGACAGGTAGGTTTGTATGGCGGCTATGGGTTTAACCAGGTGAAGAGTTGGTTATTTGAGCATGACGGAACTATATGGCAACAAAGAAAACCCAACCCTGCCATTGATTCGGTGTTACCTAAGGGTGGAAATATTGTGAGCATGAATAGTGATGGGACTAAACTCTATCTCTTTTCAGGACAAGGCAATTACAGCGGCAATGAATTATCGGGTAGTTGTTCGCTGGGCAGTCCCTGGGCTACATCCGGTGGAATGTATTGCTGGTTAAAAGATCTATGGGAACTGGATCTGGCAACCTATCAGTTTACAAATATTTTACCGGTTAATTCTCCTTCTATTCAGTACGAAGGGGCTTTATCCTATTATTATGATAAGAACCGGTTTTATTTATTTGGAGGATACCAGCCAACGGGAAATGCGATCACCAATCAAAATCTTCCTAATACCAATAAAACGTTTTATTACCGTCGTGGTGTTGACAATGGGTTTGTGGCTATCCAGGGAGAGGGAGATGTTCCACCTGCTATGCCCACTACTTTACTGAACACTTACTCATATTATGATGTGGTTGGTAAAAGAATGATCTGGGCAAGATATGATGGGATCTGGGCTTATTATCCCGATTCAACAACAGTATCGCCCTCATTCCGTTCTGTTCTCTGGTCAACCGGTGATACGGCTTCTTCTATTACCGTTAAGCCCACACAGACCATGCTCTATAAAGTAACCCGCAGTATTGGCAGCCAGGTTTGCCGTGATAGTATCACCATCACCGTAACCAATATGCAGACTGCCCTGCAGCATAATCTCAATGTCTGCAGTAACACAACCGTGCTGGATGCTGGTGCCAATTTTTCTTCTTATGTATGGAACACGGGTGAGACCTCACAAACGATCACGGTCAATAAAAATGCAACCTATTCGGTTACTGTGGCAAAAGGCCTTTGCACGGCAACCGATACAAGTAAGGTTAACATGGCAGCGCCAGTAAACGATTTTTCAGTGGGTGTACAAAAAGATTCTGTTTGTACAGGTGATGCTGATTCTTTATTTGTAATCGCACCACAGTCCGGCATCACCTATACATGGTCTGCTCTGGGAAATACATCGGTGATCAATATTGGTAATGCGTATTCCATAAAGAATACAACAGGCAGTATCAGTTACTCCATTACCGGTGCCAGTAACCCCGCTATCTGTTCAACCAAATCTGCTACAGCAAAAATTGTGGTACGTACAAAACTGCCAGTGCCTGTTATCCGTGCAGATTCTGTAGGAAGTACTTCCATGGTATTCCGATGGGATCCTGTTGCCGGTGCCACAGGTTACCAGATCAGTCTTGACAAGGGAATTACATTTATCAATCCGGCTACAGGGCCAACTGCCAACGCTCAAACCTTCAGCGGTTTATTACCCAACAAAGCCACAACAATTGCAGTGAGGGCAACGGGATTGTATGCCTGTCAAACAAGTGATACCGCTATGCTGACAGCCACAACGCTCAATCCTTTTGGGGATGGTATTTATGTGCCCAATGCATTTTCACCTAACGGGGATGGTGTTAATGATATTTTCCTGGTGTATGGTACCGCGATCGCTTCGATCAGACTGGTGATCTATAATCAATGGGGCGGACAGGTATTTATTTCTACCGATCTGTTGAAAGGCTGGGATGGTACACGCAATGGACAGAATGTTCCGGCAGGTTTATATAGTTATGCATTGGAAGCCATTATGCAGGATGGGAAACGGATAACCAAGGGTGGATCTTTTAACCTGGTCAGATAATGATCAAACAAACGATTGCTTATGCGTAAGCTGATTTTATTTTTTGTTATTGTATCACTCTTTTTTTCAGGATCCCTGCATGCACAAACCGATCCGCATTTTTCGCAATATTATGCCTATCCTTTATGGCTAAACCCGGCTTTAACGGGTGTGATGGATGGAGACTATCGTGTGGGTATGAATTACCGCCAACAACTGCCCGGCTTATACTCACCCATGGTCACACAGGGCATTACAGCAGATATTGCTTTACCCAAGGGTTTTGGTCTGGGTGCTACTTTACTAAACCAGGGCTCTGCCAATGCCGGATATCATTATACCAGTGGTTATGTTTCGCTTTCATACCATGTACTGCTTTCAAATTATGGAATGTTAAGCAGTGGGTTTCAACTGGGGATGCTGAACAGAAAAATTGATGCGGGTAATTTTCAGTTTGGTAACCAGTTCAATCCTTTGTCGGGTTATGACCCGTCATTGCCCTCGAATGAGGTATTCCAACATCAATCAGCTACATCCATGGATGGCAGTTTGGGATTGATGTATTTTGATGGGGATCCCGCCAAATCTGTCAATACTTTTTTCGGGCTCAGTCTTTATCATCCCACACAACCCAATAACCATTTTATATCTGATGCAACGGATAATATCATACCGATGCGTTTTTCGATGAATGGGGGCGTACGGATCCAAATGGGGAAGCGGACAGAACTGATCCCCAATCTCATCTATCAACAGCAGGGCAGTGCCCATGAACTAACCGGGGGAATGGTTTGTAACCTTACCATCGAAGAAGGTAAATTTCTGATGCTGGGCGGAACCTACCGGCTCAACGATGCATTGGCCCCAAGCCTGGGACTCCACCTGAATGGGTTAAGTATCGGATTCAGTTATGATATCAATACCTCGCAAATGAAAACGGCTTCTTCCTCAAACGGAGGATATGAGTTATCGATCAGTTTCACCCATCATAAAAAAATACCGGAGACAAGATTTATATGTCCGCGACTGTAAAAAAAATATTCATACCCATCTATTGTATCATTGTGGTAAGCATGGTGTGCTCTATGCCCTCACGCAGTATGGCGCAAAGCACTGCCCAATTAAAACGCCAGGGGGATGCCAGTTTTGCCAATGGTGATTATTACAATGCGATCAGGATGTATACGGCTATTCTGTACGACAGTCCGCTGGTGAACAAAACACCATCATTGGTATACCCCTTTCACCCGGTGAACCATCTGGCCAGAAAAATCAAAACAACGCAAAAGCCATTGCTGCAATACCAATTGGCCGAAGCTTACCGGCTCTGTTATCATTATAAAGAGGCATTACCGCAATACGAACAATATATTTCTTCGCAGGATTCCCGTTTTCCCCTGGCCCGTTTATGGTATGGGCTCTGCCTGCTGGCTAATGACCAGCCCGATAAAGCCATCCTTTCTTTGAATGGATTTTTACAGAAATACAAAACAGTCGACAGTTTTGCACAAAAAGCAAAGCAGGCGATCGTGAACAGTAATTTCGCCATCGCTCAGCGTAGTACTAAGCCGGGTGGATTGTTGTCAAAACTGAGTTCCACAGTTTCTGCAGATGGTTCCAATTTCGGATTGCAGAAAATCAACGAAAAAGACTTTCTGTTTACTACATCAAGACATGAGCTGGATAAGAAAAAAGAAAAAATGTATCCTGTTCGTTTATATACCGGAGGTATTGATCAGGCTGTGACAAAAAAGATCGATGGTTTTCCCGGAGCTGATATGAATATGGCAACACCTTCCATTTCAGCAGATGGGTTGACGCTCTATTTCACCGGATGGAAAGAAGATGGGACTGCCAGGAAAACATACTACCGGATCTACTATGCAACAAGAACTGCTGATACAGCACATTGGTCATCTCCCATTGCTTTGCCTGCCTTGGTGAATATGGAAGGCTATCATGCAAAGCAGCCTTTTATCAGTAAAGACAATAAACATTTATTGTTTGTGTCCGACAGACCCGGTGGATTGGGTAAGTATGATATCTGGATGATAGCAATGGATGGCCGTGTATCTGTTGGAAATGCCATCAATGCAGGTAGTGCAGTAAACACAGAAGGAGAGGAGGCTTCGCCATTCTATGATACAGTGTCCGGTGATCTGTATTTCAGTTCAAACGGAAGACCGGGTATGGGGGGGATGGATATTTATAAAATAAACGGGGATCTGTCTTCCGGACAATGGACAGGCACTCCCCTCAACCTCGGTGTGCCGTTCAATTCTGTTAAAGACGATGATTATTTTTCAAAAGAAGAGCATACGGATACAGCTTATCTCAGTTCAGACAGGGCTTCCACCTGTTGTATGGAGATCTTTACTGTAGTGCCTCTTCCACATAGGGATACGGTGCTTATGTATGTTAAAGAACCCAAAAAGATCATTGATACGATCTATGTTGTGAAAGACGAAAACAAAAGATTACTGGATTCTGTGAATGAAGTGACCGTTGACAGAATGTATGTGAACTATCGTTTTGCAAGTGTAAAGATCCGTAAAGAAGATAGGCCGCAATTAAACAGGATCATACAGATGTTGCAAAAAAATCCTAAACTGAATATCCTGGTAGCTTCTTTTGCGGATTGTATCGGTTCCGAATCTTCCAACACGATCATATCCAGAAAGCGCTCAGCTTTTGTGAAAACCTATCTGGTAGAAAACGGAATAGATCCATCGAGGATAAATGTTGACTTCTTTGGTAAAAAACACTTTGTACTGGCTTGCAAAGAAGATACTTCCTACCACACCGAGAAACAAATGGTCAACAGGCGCTCAGACCTGATCGTAACGACCGAAAAGAAACCTAAATGGCAACCTTCCGGCAAGGAACTGGATATTGAAAAAGGTTCAACGGTTTATCCGAAAAATCCTTTGCATACCGTGTCTGTTGAAAAGCCGGGTAAGACCGTTATTGATAATAAAGAAAAAATAACCGCGATTGATGGGGATAAGAAAATAACAGATGCAGGATCAGGTGTAAACAACCCATTAACCACTGTGATTGATAAAAAAGAAAATACAGGTCAGGTAAATAAGTCCGGTATTACGAACATAGAAAAAACGGCTGATTCTAAAAAAGAACCCGCTGATGTAAAAAACAAAACCGCAAGTAAGTACCGGATTTCAGTAACGGATAGTGCATTAGCCAGGAATAATAGAAAGAAAAATGTAACGGATGAAAAGAAGCCACTGAGTCCTAAAAGCAAGCAAACTCCTAAAACGGATCTTGCTGCGAAAGCGGTTCCTGAATCTTATCAAAAACCGGTAACGGTTAAACTGGCAGACAGTACAACCAGATCTATGCGTATTGCCGAACTGCTGGATCTGACACCGCGTTTGAAAAAGCCGACGGTTATTGAGCAGATGACGAGCCGTACACCAAAGAAATTATTTGAAGTATTTTCTGTATCGGATTCTGTGAAAGTTGAATTGTATGATAACGGTGTTTTTGACTATGATACCGTTTCTGTGATCTATAATAAAGACCTGGTGGTCTATAAAGAAATGC
>CBHRAM010000229.1:0-6049 GCA_966076165.1 uncultured Chitinophagaceae bacterium | reverse complement strand
AGAACCTTCCACCAATCCGGCCAATAAGCGGTCTGTATGGTATGCTCAAAACAGGCGGTTCATCAAAGGTTCTCAGATCTTCCTGACTGCTGTATTCATCATAACCGGCACTTACTGGCTCTATACTTTTCTGCCACACCTGCAAAACATCAACTGGCTGCATATCTCGCTGGTTCTGGTATTCCCACTTGCTGCCGTTTTGTATTATGGTAGTGCCAGTCCCTCAAGTGCCAATTACAGCCTGCGGAATAACGGCTGGCTCAAACCCTTTGTGATCGGGTTTGTATGGGCGGGATCGGTAACGGTTTACCCGGTCTTATTCAGCAGTATCGAACTGGATGTACATTATTTCGCAGAGTTCCTGAACATCCTGCTCTTCATCAAGAATTTCATGTTTGTTTCCATGCTTTGTATCATGTTTGATATCAAAGATTATGCATCCGACCATAACCGGCGGCTCAAGACCTTTGTGGTACAGATCGGGCTTCGCAGAACCATTTTTTCTATCCTGATTCCACTCAGTGTGATCGGCCTGGGCACCTTTCTGATCTTTGCCACTTACCGTCAGTTTCCTTTGTTCAGGATACTCATTAACACTGTACCTTTTATATTGTTGATAATTGTAGCCTACTCAATGCACCGTCGTAAAAGCATTCTCTATTATCTTGCAATCATTGACGGACTAATGCTGATCAAAGCGATCTGCGGCATTCTCGGGATGATACTTATAAAATAAAAGACCATGGCAAAAGCAAAAAAAACAGCACCCAAAGCAAAATCTATCTTAACCGATACTTCCCTTGCCTTTTTAAAGAATTATATCAATACGCCTTCTCCGGTTGGATTTGAATCGGGCGGACAAAAATTATGGATCGACTATGTGAAACCTTATGTAGACACTGTTTTCACCGATCCTTACGGAACAGCGGTTGGCGTGATCAATCCCACTGCCCCTTTTAAAGTAGTGATCGAAGCGCATGCTGATGAGATCAGCTGGTTTGTGAATTATATCAACGACCAGGGGTTGATCTATTTAAAACGCAATGGTGGTGTTGACCACCAGATCGCACCCTCTATGCGGGTATGGATCCATGGCAGAAAAGGACCAGTGAAAGCAGTATTTGGATGGCCCGCCATTCATACCCGGATGAGCAATAATGAACAGAAAGAACCTTCACCCAAAGTAGAAAGCCTTACCCTCGATTGCGGTGCCCGTTCCAAAAAAGAAGTGGAAGCATTGGGTGTGCGTATAGGTTCTGTAGTTACTTACCAGGAAGGTTTTGATGAACTCTCTTATGATTATTTTATCGGCCGTGCTTTTGATAACCGTGTAGGTGGTTATATGATCGCAGAAGTGGCCCGTTTGCTGAAGCAGAACAATAAAAAACTTCCTTTCGGATTATATGTGGTGAATGCTGTTCAGGAAGAGATCGGATTACGTGGTGCAGAAATGATCGCCCGCCGCATCAAACCCGATATTGCCATCATTACCGATGTAACGCATGATACCAGCACACCCATGATCAATAAAGCGATTGAAGGTGATATCCAGTGTGGCAAAGGGCCAACGCTGTCCTATGCACCGGCTATCCATAATAAATTATTAAGGATTGTGGAAGAAGTGGCCGAAAAGAAAAAGATCCCGGTTCAATTCCATTCACTGAGTCGCAGTACTGGTACCGATACAGACAGTTTTGCCTATGCCAATGATGGCTGTCCGTCTGTACTGATCTCAATACCATTGCGTTATATGCATACTACCGTGGAAATGCTCCATAAAACGGATATAGAAGAAACGATCAAGCTGATGTATGAGACATTGTTAACGTTGTCTCCGAAAACGAATCTCAGTTATCTATAAAGAGTCTGTGGTTTGTGGTCTGTAGTCTGTGGTTAACAACTACAAACCACAGACTGCAGACCACAAACTGTTTTTCCCTATTTTCGCGCTTTATGCCCTTTACAGAAACAAAAAATATCCGCATAGCCCTGCTCGATCTTTATGAAGGTCAGGCCAACCAGGGTATGCGTTGTATACGCGATATACTGGCGCAGTGGAGCGAGACAAACCGGATCGGTTTTACATTAGATGAATTTGATGTTCGTTTGAACCTTGCCGTACCTGATACTTCCTATGATATTTATATATCCAGCGGTGGCCCCGGCTCTCCATTGGAGAGTGAGAACAGTGAATGGGAAAACCGTTATTTTGGATGGTTGCAGCAGATCGAAGATTGGAATAACCGGCCGGATGGATTTCCAAAAAAACATATCTTCTTTATCTGTCACAGCTTTCAGCTGGCCTGCAGGCATTATGGAATAGGTACGGTTTGCAAAAGAAAATCAACTGCATTCGGGGTGTTCCCGATCCATATGCTGGAAGATGGAAGGAACGAACCCATTTTTGAAGGATTGAAAGATCCGTTTTACAGTGTAGACAGCCGCGATTACCAGGTGATAGAACCCAATCATAACCGTTTGCGCGAAATGGGCGGGCGTTTATTGGCTATCGAAAAAAACAGGCCGCATGTACCTTTTGAAAGAGCGGTGATGTCGGTTCGCTTCAATGATTATTTTTTAGGCACACAATTTCATCCCGAGGCAGATGCCGTGGGTATGAGTATGTACCTGCAGCGGGAAGACAAGAAAAAAACCGTTATCGAAAACCACGGCGAAGCCAAATGGAAAAGCATGGTGGAGCAATTACAGGATCCTGAGAAGATCATGTGGACCTATCAGCATGTACTGCCAAATTTTTTAAACCTTGCGATGGAGGAATGGGTGGAAGCGAGATAAGCGAAACAGTCACCCGGATGTAATAATAAATGATTAACTTAAGAATCCTTGCCGTTGATTGGCAAGGATTTTTTATTTTGAGGAAGAAAAAAACGAGCAGTTATGGTTCCCGCGATCAGACAACAATATAATCAGGCATTTACCGAAGAAGCCTATCATGCTTATCTGGCTGATCTCAACAGCAAACATCCCGGTGCCATAGAATTCAGGATCGCTGAAACACCTGTATTCATTGATAGAACTTTTAAAGACAAAGTGATCTCTGCCTGCGAAAGTATTGTGGATGTGATCACCAGCTATAATTTTAAAACACTCAGCTCACAGGCTATCCCTCAAGATGTAAGGGTGCCCAATGAAAATGAGCATACGGATTTTATTGCTTTTGATTTTGGCATCTGTGAGAATGAATCCGGTGAACTGGAACCACAGCTGATAGAGATGCAGGGCTTCCCTACCCTGTTCGGTTACCAGATCTGGCATGATGAAGTAACACGCCGGCATTTCCCTATACCGGAAAACTATTCCACTTATCTGAATGGGTTTAACAGGGAGACCTATATACAACTCTTAAAAGAGATCATTACCGATGGCTTGCCTGCAGAGAATGTGATACTGCTGGAGATCCTGCCGCATCAGCAAAAAACAAAGATCGATTTTTATTGCACCACCGATTATATAGGTATCCCCGTAGTTTGTTTAACTGAACTGATACAGGAAGGAAGAAAACTCTTCTATGAAAAAGACGGAAGAAAGATCGAGATCAAACGGATCTATAACCGGATCATTTTTGACGACCTGCAACAGCAATCAGCAGATATCCAGGAAAAAGGAAATCTCTTATTAACCGATCTGGATGTAACATGGGCACCACACCCTAACTGGTTCTATCGCATCAGCAAATTCACGCTGCCCTTCATTGATCATCCGTATGTACCTAAAACAAGGTTTCTGAATGAGATCGCTACCCTGCCGGCTGATCTGGAGAATTATGTTTTAAAACCGCTGTTTTCTTTTGCAGGACAAGGGGTGGTGATTGATGTAACCAAAGAAGATATTGAAAAAGTAACTGATCAGGAAAACTGGATCCTGCAGCGCAAAGTAAAATATGCCGATGTGATCAGCACACCGGATATTCCTGCCAAAGCAGAGATCCGTATCTTTTATTTCTGGAAAAAAGGAGAAGCCCGGCCGATAGCCACCAATAACCTTGCGAGGTTAAGTAAGGGGAAAATGATTGGTGTACGCTATAATAAAGACAAAGAATGGGTAGGTGGAAGCCTTGCCTATTTTGAAGAATAAGTTTATCTCTAAACCGGTAACCAAAGCATGAACAGGTTCATCAACATATTGCTCCGTTATTTTATTCAAACCCGCAGAAAAAAAACGGGAGAGATTGAGAAAGCTTATACCCGGTACCAACTGGCCAAGGAATTTCGTGTGGCAAGGTTGAGCATACTGAGTTCTTTAAAGGACAGTTTTTTAATGGTATTGGGTATTGCCTCTGCTGCTTTTGGCCTCGAAAGTTTTTTACTGCCCAATAATTTTATTGATGGCGGCGCAACGGGTATTTCACTATTGATCTCAGAACTTGCCAATATCCCCCTTTATTATTTATTGATACTGATCAATATCCCTTTTGTTTATTTAGGGTATAAAGTAATTGGCTCCGTGTTTGCCATCAAAACAGCCATTGCCATTACCGGCCTTGCGTTATGTGTGGCATTTGTTCATTTCCCGGAAGTAACGCACGATAAATTGCTGGTATCCGTGTTTGGCGGATTCTTTCTGGGTACGGGCATCGGCCTCTCAGTAAGAGGGGGCGCCGTAATTGACGGGACCGAAGTACTGGCTATTTTCCTGAGCCGTAAACTGGGAACCACTATTGGCGATATCATCATCGTTTTTAATGTGCTGGTATTTTCTGCAGCAGCTTATCTCCTCTCCGTAGAAACAGCATTGTACTCAATGATCACCTACCTGGTAGCTTCCAAAGCACTCGATTTTGTGATCGAGGGGATTGATGAATATACCGGTGTTACCATCGTATCTACACACAGTGAAGAGATCAGGAATATGATCAAGGATACACTTGGGCGGGGCTTAACCGTGTATAAAGGCAAAAGAGGTTTTGGCAGTCATGGCGAACGGAACGATATTGATATTGTTTACACGGTGATCACCCGACTGGAGCTGAACAAACTCAATACCGAGATCATGAAAATCGACCCCAATGCTTTTGTGGTGATGAACAGTGTGAAGGATACCAAGGGCGGTATGATCAAGAAAAGGTCATTAAAACACTAGCCTAACCGAGCCACACCAAGCATTCACCTGTTTATCCATTAAAATTTAATGTTGTATCATCGATTCTGTTAATTTAGGTTATTAAACCAGCTGACCGATGAGAATCTTCTTCCTATTCTGTTTTTTCTTTCCGGTAGTACTCTTCTCCCAGGAGAATTATGAGATACAGGTATATGGTGCAGAAACCATGGATAAAGGAAAAACCATGTTTGAGATCCATAGCAATTATACCGCTAAAGGGGGAAAAGATATTGTAAAAGGGGTTCTTCCCTCCTGGCATTCCATCCATGAAACTTTAGAGATCACGCATGGGATCACAGATAATTTCGAATTAGGATTTTATCTTTTTACCAATTATACCCCACAGCATGGATGGCGGGTGATCGGTACTCATTTACGGCCAAGGATCGCAGCTCCTGAGAAATGGAAACTTCCCGTGGGACTCAGTCTTTCTGCTGAGATCGGATTTCAAAACAAAGAGTATTCCGCAGAAACTTTCAGCATGGAGATCAGGCCCATCATTGATAAAACATGGGGGAAATTTTATGTCTCCTTTAACCCGGTACTGGGTGTTACATTCAGCGGTGTTGAAAAACCTTCCGCACCGGCTTTTGCACCTAACCTGAAAACCTCATTAGCAGTTTCTTCCAAAGTAAGCCTGGGTGCAGAATACTATGGTGACCTTGGCCCTTTGAATAATTTTGATAAACTGCCCGAGCAAAACCAGGCCCTATTTTTTGTAGCAGATCTTTATCTCAATCCCAAATGGGAAATTAATTTCGGCCCCGGTTTCGGGTTGACCGATGCCACGGATGGATTGGTACTGAAAATGATATTAGGCAGAAGGATTGATTGGGGGAAACATAAGAAATCATAATTCATTAAGTATCGATCTTATAGATCAACCACATTAATCTCTGTGCCCCTCTGTTCCTCAGTGCCCTCTGTG
>CBHRAM010000228.1:0-6053 GCA_966076165.1 uncultured Chitinophagaceae bacterium | reverse complement strand
TATGCTGCGGGATTAAATGATCCTTCGCGTATAGCAACAGCTTATGCCGGTGTTGCCAGCAATGGCGATAAGAACTCGCTCACGATCCGTGGTAATGCACCCAATGGTTTATTGTGGCGGATGGAAGGTGTTGATATTCCCAACCCCAATCATTTTGCCCGTGTAGGCACTTCGGGTGGAGGTATTTCTATTTTAAGTTCTCAGTTATTGGCCAATTCAGATTTTATGACAGGTGCTTTCCCTGCCGAGTATGGCAATGCCTTATCCGGTGTGTTTGATATTCATTTACGTAAAGGAAATAAAGACAAACGCGAACATACTTTTTCTGCAAGCACCATTGGCATCGATCTATCCGAAGAAGGTTATTTTAAAAAAGGTAGTAAGAGTTCCTATGTAGTCAACTATCGCTATGGATTTCTAACCCTGATGCAGCAACTGGGTTTTAAGATCAGTGATGCAGCCACCACTTTTCAGGACCTGTCGTTCAACATACACCTTCCCACAAAAAAAATGGGTGATCTTTCTTTTTTTGGTTTTGGGGGACTAAGCAAGCAACAGAATATTGCGGCCAATGATTCCATCACCTATACCAGGGATCCCTCCCGCAGAAGCGGCACCATTGATGCCAGCAATACGGGGGCAGTGGGTGTTGTGCATAATATCAAGCTGGATAGTAAAACACTGCTCACTACTATCTATACGATCAATGGAAATTATTACCGCGAGGATGATAACCATTACGACAAGATTAATGGCCCTTTGATCGTAACACGTAATAATGAATTCAGGGAAAACAATGCCACATTATCCATGGTGGCTACACATAAGATCAACAAGCACCATGTGATCAAACTGGGTGCCTATACAACCGGAAAGGGTTTTGACCTGCACCAACGCGAAGCGGTGAGTAATGTTTTGAGGGATAAAGTAAAAGCCAATGACCATACACGCTTAATACAATATTTTACCCAATGGAAATGGGACCCGACTGACCGGTTACGTTTGGTGATGGGTGTGCACGGACAATATTTTTCTTTAAACAAAACATCTGTCTTAGAGCCCCGGTTCGGCCTTCGTTATATGACCGGCGAGAATCAATACCTCTCATTCGGTTATGGGCTGCATGGACAGATCCAACCGCTGGGCGATTATTTTGCGAGGATCAAAGTCGGCACCGATTCCCTGCAACCCAATACAGTACTAGATTTCAGCAAATCGAAACATTTTGTTTTGGGATACAGCATACAACTGGCACCCAACTGGAACCTGAAAGCAGAAGCTTATTACCAGGCTTTGTACAATATACCCGTATCAGCCACCAAGCTGAGCAGTTATAGTGTGATCAACCTGGAAGATGATTATGCGATTGAGACCCTTGCCAATAAAGGGAAGGGAAAAAATTATGGCCTGGAACTTACTTTAGAAAGATACTGGAACGACCAGTTCTATCTCTTAAGTACCGTAAGTTTATATTCATCCAAATACCTTCCTTCCGATAATGTATGGCGTAACACAAGGTTTAATTCAAACAGTGCCTGGACTTTTTTGTTAGGGAAAGAATGGAACCTGCATGCCAAACGTTCTTCTACTTTGGGCATTGACCTGAAGATGATCCATAATGGCGGTGCACGTGTAACACCGATCAATCTTGCGCAATCCATTGTGCAAAAGACCACTGTATTGGATAACACAAGGATCTATGACCAGACCCTGCCTGCTTTTTTTCGCATCGATCTGCAGGCTGAATGGAAAGTACAATACCGGAAAATGACAGGCAGCTTTATTGCCGGTGTGCAAAATCTAACCAACCGCAAGAACCCGATCAGTCAGAGTTATGATCCTGCTGCCGGCAGAATCACTTATAAATATTTATTGGGACTGATACCCGTGGTGGGCTATAAGGTTGACCTGTAAGATCAAAAATCTTAACGTTGGTTCATGGAAACGCTTCTTACTGTTTATAGTCCGCCCTCACCGGGAAGCGGAATTTCCGCAGGAGCTGTTTTACCGGGTTCTTCTTCCGGATAAGGCTCGGGCGAAATTTCAGGAGCAGGTTTCACAACCGGTATTTTGTCGGGCCTGACTTCAGGTTGCTTTTCAGGTTCCGGAACTTCGATAGGCGATGGTTTCTTTGACATCTTATCGGATGGTTATGTGGTTCTACAAAGGTAGACCTGATACATGATACGGTGTTCAGCTATTTTCGATAACAACCGGCAGAATGATAGTAGTCTCTATTAGTAAAATCAACCTGTTACCCCTATTGAAAATCTTTGATTCATCCGCAAGCGGGAACATAATAACCTCTTTGCGTCCTTTGCGGTTCTCTGTGTTCTTTGCGTTACCGCTTTAAATCCGCATAAAAGAGTTCGCCCATTTCTGTGGATTCCTCTATGTTTAATCTAAAGCTGTACCACAAAGAGTGCAAGGAATCGCCATGATCGCAAATCTACTTGTTTGATCCAGGGCACCCGACCCAACGCTAACGGACAAAAAGCTGATGTATCTTTGCAGAGGAATAGCACCACACTATATGCAATCAGAACCCGTAACCATCAGCATAACGATCCATTGATGTTACAGAAAAAACAAAAAGGGATACAAGCTTATTCAAGTCGCAACTCAGTGAAACTGATCCGTGGTGGTAAGGATTATTTTGAATTGTTGCTGGATCTGATCAACCGGGCAAGCACCAGTATCCATCTCCAATCCTATATCTACGAAAATGACGAAACAGGCACAAGGATTGCCAATGCATTAAAATCCGCAGCCGCCAGAAAAGTGGAAGTGTACCTGCTTGCGGATGGATATGCATCAAGGGATATTCCACAAGCGTTTATTGATGAATTGACAGCTTCCGGTATCCATTTCCGTTTTTTTGAACCCTTGCTCAAGAGTAAACATTTTTATTTCGGAAGAAGAATGCACCACAAGATAGCTGTGGTGGATGCGCGTTTTTCACTTGTGGGTGGTGTGAATATTTCCAACCGCTACAACGATATGCCGGGGCAGCCCGCATGGCTTGATTTCATTGTATTTTCAGAAGGAGCTATTTCCGCTGAACTCTGTGTACTATGCTGGAAAACCTGGAATAGTTTTCCGGCAAGGGTCGATACATCACTATGTAAGAACCCTGGTTATGAGGCCCCATCCAACCCGGATTGTATGGTGCGGATGCGTCGCAACGATTGGTTGCGCGGTAAAACAGAAATATCCGCCAGCTATAAAGACATGTTTCGCAATGCAGAATCGGAGATCACCATCTTGTGTAGTTATTTTTTACCGGGTGAGCAGATGCGAAGGTCATTAAAAACTGCTGCCCGCAGGGGCATCAGGATCCGGGTGATCGCAGCGGGGCGTTCAGATGTGATCGTAGCCAAACAGGCCGAAAAATGGTTGTACGACTGGCTCTTAAGAAATAATATCGCTTTATACGAATACCAACCCGCTGTATTACATGCCAAGATCGCTGTATGTGATAAAGAATGGGTTACGATCGGATCCTATAATATCAATGACCTGAGTGCTTATACGAGTATTGAATTAAACCTCGATATACACAATAGGGATTTCGCCGGCATTGTATCACAAACGCTTGAAAACATTATCGAACACGAATGCATTCCTATTACAAGGGAAGAACATATCCGCTCAAAAAATATATTTGTACAATTTACCCGGTGGTGCGCTTACTTCTTCATACGGATCCTCTACAGGATGGTAACCTTCTATTATAAGCGAATGAATTGATTTACAGGGTGAAAGGGTTTGGTATGAGGGGGTTTTCATACCGGCTGCACAATTCTGCAAAAGCCTCATCATTATTGGGTTTGAGTGAAAAAAAATAATCAGGATTAGCCCAAATCATGACAACCGTCATTCCTCACCGCGTAGGGTATGGATAACTTTGTGTAGGGTTTATACGACTCTTAATTGATGTGGCAACATCAATGATCATACGTTAACACTTAAAATCCAAATTATGAAAACGATAAAATCCCTGATCGCCTATCTGCTGTTTTTTCTCCTGACAGCAAACTTTGCTTCTGCGCAATCTACCGCAAGTGCAACGGCTTCCGCTACTATTTTAACGGCTATCAGTATCACCAAAACGGTAGACATGAGTTTTGGTAATATTTCTGTTCAGGCCAGTTCGGGAGGTACTGTAATCCTGACACCCGCAGGTGCCCGGTCGGTTACCGGCGGCGTAAGTCTTCCTGCAACATCCGGTACAGTGACCGCTGCTTCTTTTACCATTGGTGGTGAAGGATCCTATACCTATTCGATCACTCTTCCCGGAACGGCACATACCATCACCAGCGGGTCGAACAGCATGACAGTAACCGCCTTTTCCAGTAATCCAAGTGGCACGGGAACTTTGTCATCAGGCGCCCAGACCCTAACTGTAGGAGGAACCTTAAATGTTAGTGCTGGCCAGGCTTATGGAACCTATACTTCAGAAACAGGATTCAATGTTACTGTAAACTATAATTAAACATTCAATCTTATTATATCATGAATATATATATAACGAATATCGGCAGGTTCTTACACAAGAGTTTTACGAATTCTCTTTTTATTGTAGTTTTTCTAACTGCGATCAGTGCATATATTCCCGGAGGAAATATACAGGCACAAGGTGGGTTGTTACTCACACCAAAGAGGGTGTTGTTTGATGGTAATAAGACAAGTGAGAATATCAATCTGGCCAATTCGGGCAATGATACTGCACGCTATGTAATTTCGCTTACCCATTTCCGGATGAATGCAGACGGATCATTTGAAGAGATCTCTGCGTCTGATGCTGCTCAGTTCTCTGCAGAACCTTATCTCCGGTATTTTCCTAAAACAGTGGTGTTGGCACCCAACGAAGCGCAGGTGATCCGTGTACAGTTTAACAAGCCCGCACAAATGGCTTCCGGTGAATACCGTTCTCATTTTTATGTAAGAGCGGTGCCCAAACCCAGTCCATTGGGAGGAACTGATAAAGAAGTATCCGCTTCGATCGATGTAAAACTGGTTCCTGTTTTTGGTGTATCTATTCCGGTTATCATCCGCATTGGGGAATCGAATACTACAGCAACGATCACAGGGCTAAGCCTGAAAACATCAGCTACAGAACCACAACAAATTCTTTCGCTTGCATTAAACCGGTCAGGCAATATGTCTTTGTATGGTGATATTGCTGTAAAACATATTGCGCCAAACGGACAATCCAGGTTGGTAGGTAGTATTAAAGGAATAGCTGTGTATACGCCTAATCCTACCCGGTTGATCACGCTGGCACTCGATAAAACAGTGCCGGTAGATTATCATTCAGGTAAGCTCGTGGTAGAATTCATAGCAAGGTCAAATGAGAAAGATAAAAAAATGGGTGAAGCAGAGCTGGTATTGCAATAATCATGCAACAAGAATATGCTTAGTAAGATTATTTTATATGGTTGTTTAAATATTCTCACAATAACAATACTCGATGCACAAACCGTAATTGTTACTGATGATTCTACGTACACAAGTGGCCAGGCATCTGCAGTACTTGATGTAAAATCAACAACCAAAGGTTTCTTACCACCCCGCGTAACAGCGGCACAGAAAGCAGCGATCGTATCTCCTGCTACCGGCCTGCTGGTATACCAGACGGATGGAACGCCAGGCTATTATCTCTGGACAGGTACCAAATGGGATATACTGGTAAGTGGTTTGGGAGGAGGCCTTAACCCTGTATCTAAAACAAGTTCCGGCACACTCAGTAAAACAGATACATGGGTATTTGCGTCTAATGATATAACCTTAACACTGCCTGTAATTACTTCGGCAGATAACGGATTAACCATTAATATAAAAAATGTTGGCTCTTATACCCATCTCGTAAGCGTACTGCCGAATGGTTCTGCTACCATTGATGGGCTCACTTCGGCTTATACACATACGCGGTGGGTATCTAAAAACTATGTTGCTTATGAAGGCAACTGGATCGTAAAGGAAAAAGAAACAGAAAGAGCGGGGCTGATAGATGTGAACCCAAGAGGTAGCTGGGTTACCCTTCAGGAGGC
>CBHRAM010000227.1:0-6071 GCA_966076165.1 uncultured Chitinophagaceae bacterium | reverse complement strand
ACTTTTCCTGGTGTAGAATTTCTGACCCATGGCATCCATCAACATTAAAACACCGGTATTATCAGTAAGTGTGCGCATATGATAAGCAGGCGTGGTCATGTCCATCAATGCTTTTTCTTTTTTGAAATAAATGATAACGGAGGTGTTGATGAGCATCTGCGCAGCAATATCCTGCTGGTTGCCGTCAACTTTCATGGCATATTTTACGGTGCCTTCAGTTATCTGCGCTTCTGCATGCATGAACAATAAAAGGAGAACGGCTATACATATTTTTTTCATGGATGCGGTTTAAGTAATAAAGTTAACGGGTTAATTCGGATGATAAATGCGTTCTGCATTCTTATAAATATCGGCTTTGTTAAATGTCATGGTTTTGGTTTGCTGGCGCGTGTACATTTCCATCTGGTCTGTATAATGCGGAGATCCGGGTTTGCTGGATGCACCATAGGTATTGATGGTTTCTATGATGGGCCCGTCTTTGGTAAAACGAACCAATTCTACATACGCATCACCCTGTGTGCCTTTCAGCATGCCATTCTTATACGGTACAGAATACATGGGCGCCAATACATCCGGTAATCCCGGCATGGGAAGTTCTTTGTTGCCCCGAACCAGTTTCTGAACATCCCCCAACTGCAGATCGGTCCTGCCAAAATTCTTGATCATCTCTGCCCTGACCGTTGTGAGGATCTCAACAAACTGTGCTTTGGTAAGTATGGCAGATCTTCTGTAATTATTGGGTGATTTTACAATGGCCGTATACAAGAGTAAAAAAGTACCTGCACCTACACTTTCCACGTTTCCTTTTTTATCCCAGGTTTTCAGGTTATTGATCAGGTCGGCTATTGCAGGATGATCCGAAGGGTTTAACAGGAATAAACTGTCAATATTATTAGGGAAGGCAAACTGTGCCGGAAACTGCCTGTCAAATTTGATCTGTTTGAATTTTTCATAAGAGATCTTATCTACACCGGCCACCAGTTCTTCCCAACGTCTGCTCCGGTTATTCTCCAGTGTTTCATACCCCATGGTAGGATCTTTGATCACAGGGTTATCACCACCCTCCGTAGAATGGAAAGGAGAGTGGTTGGTGTTAAAAACAAAACCGGCTTTGGGTTGGAGCACCTGTGGCAGGTCTTCCAGCGGATGTAATGATGTCCATAAAGTGGCACTGGTATTTCCGGGTAAAGTAGATTTCCAGTTATACTGTGGATCCCTGTTCCGAACAGGAATACGGCCATTGCTCAGATAATAGATCGTATCATACCGGTCGGCATACACAATATTATAGCCTGGTATCGCCAGCATATTCAATGCCGATTTGAATTCTGTAAAATTCTTTGCTTTATTAAAACGGTACCATTGTTCCAGCCCGCGTATATCCATTTGTGCCGGCATACGTATAGAAAAAGTACCTCTTTTGGTGATGATGGTTGGCCCGTATTTACTCCAGTAGGCTTTTTTACTGATGCCGATCTTAACACCTGCGATCTTTACTTTTAAAGGGGCATTCTTTTCTTCGAGTGTTTCCCATTTGCCATCAAATTTATATTGCAGTTTGTTGGCCGGATTGATCTCTAACTGGTACACATCTAATTTATCAGGTGCATTCACCGTATGTGCCCATCCTAAATATTCATTGGCTCCATGCAGGATACAGGGCGCACCGGGAAAATTGGCACCAATGATATTCCATCCTTCCTCACTGCATAAATGCGCTTCATAAAAAGCAACCGGCCCCTCCAGTGGCTGGTGGGCATTAATGTCTAAATAAACCTGCCCATCAACCGTCTTCTTGCTGTTAAAGGCAAAAGCATTGCTGCCGGCTGTTTTAAAATTTTCAAGCAGGGGAACCGTACCTCCAAATATGGAAGAGAGGGCATGATCCGCCCCGGAAAGGATACACAATTGCAGTACCGAATACTGGATCATGTCTTTGGGTGTAACCGGAAAAGCTTTGCTCAGTAATACTTCTTTGGGATGTTTGGCCGCATAGGCATTGAGGCCCGCGCAATAACCTTCGAGCAGTTTTTTAAATGCCGGACTCAGGTCCGTCTCATATTTCTCTTCTACCAGTTCCGGGATCCGCAGTAAATGAATGATATAATCAATGGTAGCCCCTTTCTTACCCTGGTAAGCAGCCAGCATGGCTTTACCCGCCATTAAAGATTGCTGTATGGTGCCAAAATCATCTTCCGATGCTGCCCAGGCAAGTCCATACGCTACTTCCGGATCGGTCTTGCCAAAAATATGCGGTACCCCATATTTATCCCGCACGATATCTATCTTCCCCGCATCAAACTGCGCATAAATAGAAGAAACAGCCAAAAAAAGCCCGGCAAGCAGCATAAGTTTACGGTACATAGCAATCATTTCGGTTATTACAAATCTAATCAGAATATGTTTGCCGAACCAATTCCCCCCAGCTTGTTACATTTGTACAGGAAATACCCCAAACCAATAAACAAATAAACCAGTAAACCAATAAACCAACACCCCATGGGCATCTGGAAACAAATAGCCGAATATCTCTACATCAAAAAAAGAGACCCCAACGAACCCCGCACCCAATGGATGAAATATATGCATGGCATGAACCGGATCTCACTCATCATGTTCCTGGTGGCGGTATTGATCATTATTTTTAAACTGATCATTCTTCCCCTGATCAGAAAATAATACAGCTGCAAATGGCAAGAAAAGCAATCTTTCTATGTAGTCTCCTCTTGCTCCCTGTTATTCTGTTCTGTCAACATTGCGACAGTATTGCCTGGTCAAAGCACCGCGATCTGAAATGGAAAAATTTCAAAGCATTGGCCGATAAGCGAAGCAATGCCGATGCGCTTTCTGATATCAGTATCTTCTATAAAATATCCACTGCAGAAAGGTTTGCCAGGTTTATGGTTACCTGTTTTTTTTATCCCTGCAAATCATGGGTCAAACGGGCATCAACGGGCCGTTTGCTTGAGCATGAGCAGACCCATTTTGACATTGCCGAATACCATAAGCGTTTATTGATGAAAGAGATCATGAACCGGCGGTTTACCAGTGCCAATCTTTTTTCATCGGTAGCCGAGTTTGGAAAAATGATCACCGACCTGCGAAAAGATATGGATGAAGTGTATGACCTGGAAACCCATCATTCTGTAAACATTGAGAAACAGAAAGAATGGAGCAAAAAAATGACCAGCCTCCTGAAAAAACTGGATGAGTATGAAGGTGGCAGCTATATTATCACGCTCAACTGATTAATCCCACAATCTTCTTTGCAGCCTGGGCAGATGCATGTCCGCCCGCTGCCAGTAAGGCTTTCAGGCCGGCATAATCTTTCGCTAATTCAGCTTTCCTGTTATCATCTGTGAGTAGAGATCCTAATTCTTTTACAAGGTTGGCGGTAGTCAATTCATCCTGTATCAATTCCTTCACCACCAGTTTATCCATAATGAGGTTCACCAGCGAGATATATTTTATTTTGATCAATCGCTTTGCGATCTGGTAGCTGATCGTACTTCCCTTATAACAAACGATCTCCGGCACACCAAATAAAGCCGTCTCCAATGTGGCAGTTCCACTTGTGACCAAAGCAGCTTTGGCTTTCAATAAAAGATCATAGGTCTTATTCTGAACAGAGGATACATTCTTGTAAGGCTCCATAAAAGGCGCATAAAAATCATTATCCAACCCCGGAGCCTGTGCTACCACGAACTGGTATTCGGGAAAGGATCTGGCCACCTCGAGCATAATCGGAAGCTTCTTGCTGATCTCTTGTTTTCTGCTACCGGGTAATAAAGCAATAATGGTTTTGTCCATGGTCCATGGTTCATGGTCCATGGCCTTTTCAATCACTTCAACCAATGGATGCCCCACATACTCCACTTCCCAATTCCATTGCTGCTTATAATAATCTTTCTCAAACGGAAGAATGCAAAGCATCAGGTCGATACATTGTTTCATTTTTTTTACGCGTCCCTCTTTCCATGCCCAGACCTGGGGAGAGATATAATAGACAACTTTGATCCCTTCTTTTTTTGCCCATTCCGCAATGCGCAGGTTAAAGCCGGGGTAATCGATTAATACCAATACATCCGGTTTGAAAGCGAGGATATCTTCTTTGCAGAAACGGATATTCTTAAAAATGGTAGGCAGGTTGGCCACTACTTCGGCAAAACCCATAAAAGCAAGGTCGCGGTAATGTTTCACCAGGGTTGCCCCGGCCTGCTCCATCAGGTCGCCACCCCAGCAGCGGATCCCGGCATGGGGATCCTGCAGGTGTAATTGCCTGATCAGGTTGCTGCCGTGCAGATCGCCGCTGGCTTCTCCGGAAATGATATAATATTTCATGCCCCCTGGCCCCCCTGAAGGGGGAATTAGTTAAGGATGCAAAATACAACTTGGTTTCCGCTTGGCAGCGGCAGAAATGAGGGATTTCTATAATATAAACTAAAAAAATAGTTTGAAAACTAAAAAATTAGTTTTAAGTTTACCCTATCAACCAAATTCATCCCCCATGAAGCCATTAACAAAAGCAGAAGAGCAGATCATGCAAAGCATCTGGAAGCTGGAAGAAGCTTTCCTGAAAGATATTGTTGAAGCACAGCCCGAACCCAGGCCACATTCCAATACAGTGGCTACCATCGTGAAAATTTTAGTGGACAAAGGATTTGTAGGTGTAACGCCGATAGGGAGGGTGCATCAATATTATCCCCTGGTATCAAAAGAAGAATATTCTTCCAGCACCATCCGCACTTTGGTGGATGGGTATTTTGAAGGTTCTTTTAGTGATGCCGTATCCTTTATGGTAAAACAGAAAGATATCAGTGTGAAAGAATTGGAAATGTTATTACAACAGATCAAACACACCAAAAAATAATTGCCATGTTACCGATTGCTTATTACTTTTTACAGGTAATACTCTGTACCGCTCTCATGATGGGGTATTACTGGCTGGTGTTGCGTAACAAACGTTTCCACCAGTATAACCGCTTTTATCTGTTAGCCATTACGGTATTGGCCTGGATCGTGCCTTTGATCAAGATCAAGTGGGGACATGCTGCAGCCGGTAACGATCCCCTGCAGTTTTTAAATATTGTAGCCGATAGCAATTCGGAGATAGAAAGCTTTACCCGTAAAGGGTTTCATTGGGATTGGGAAGTATTTGCCGGGGTAACGTATTTTGTAGTGGCCGGTATTTTATTGATCGGCATGGTACGGGCATTTGTTAAGTTATATCAATTACTCAAAACACATTCCTGCAAATCGGTGGGAGAGGTATACCTCATTTTAACCCAGGCACAGGGAACACCGTTTTCTTTTTTCCGTTATATATTCTGGAACGAAGAAATCGATATCCGCAGCGAATCGGGTAAACAGATCCTGCAGCACGAATTAACACATGTACAGCAAAAACATTCCTTTGATAAATTATTGATACAAATTGTGCTGATAGCAGGCTGGTTCAATCCTTTCTTCTGGTTGATCAAAAAAGAACTGGATATGATCCATGAATTTATTGCCGATAAAAAAGCAGTACGTAACGGTGATACCTATTCCCTGGCGCAGATGCTGCTTACGGCAGCTTATCCGCAACAACAATTCATGTTAACGAACCCATTTTTTTTCTCACCCATCAAACGAAGGCTGCAAATGCTCACCAATACACAAAACCCGCGTTTCAGTTATATCAGAAGATTAGTGGTATTGCCACTGTTGGGGATCGTGGTGGTATTATTTGCCTTCAGAAATAAGGAAGAAAAACAAATTACGTTGTCAGTAGCAACCGTAGTAGAGAAAGCAGTGGAAACCGGGAGACAGATGATAGCGGTGGAAGATATTCCTATGAAAGCACTTGCCAAAAAAGATACCGTGATTGTTCAGGCAGATACGGTTTATATACAGGGAAAGGATAAGAACGATGTGGTAAAAATCGTGCCTGTTTCCGCAAAGCCAAATATATTGGGTAACCCGGTCTACATATTAGACGGGGTGAAAATAGACAGCACTGTTTTCAAAACGATCGATCCAAACCAGATCTATTCGGTTGATGTATTAAAGAATGGCGCTGCTACAGCATT
>CBHRAM010000226.1:0-6099 GCA_966076165.1 uncultured Chitinophagaceae bacterium | reverse complement strand
ACTATGTACAAAGTACTGTGGCGGGATGCACCGGGCCAAGATCTGCTGCAACCGTTACGGTAATAGCGGCACCGGCAGCACCCACTGCAAGCGGGGCTTCTATCTGTGCCGGATCAGCCACCAGCCTTTCTGCAACAGCACCGGGTGGTACTTATCAATGGTACGATGCAGCTTCGGGCGGTAACCTGCTATCTACAGGTTCTGTATATACAACGGCTGCTCTCAACAGCACCACTGTGTTCTATGTTCAGTCAACAATAGGTAGTTGCACCGGGGCCAGAACAGGTGTCACCGTAACCGTTACTCCTATACCCGCAGCACCGGGTTCTTCGGGCGGAAGTACCTGTCCGGGTAATTCTCTTACACTAACGGTTACCAGTCCGGGTGGCACTTATCAATGGTACGATAGTACAGTATCGGGTATCTTACTCACAACAGGCAGCAGTTATGCAACCCCTGCATTGAATAAAACAACCGTGTATTATGTACAGACAACCATATCCGGTTGTACCAGTGCCAGAGCGGCGGTTACGGCTACCGTTTTACCTATCCAACTACCTGCATTTAATTATCCGTCAGGAACACTTTGTAAATCTGGCGGCAATTCAACCCCGGTTATCACAGGTGGCACCGGTACTTTCAGTTCTTCACCGGCAGGGTTGGTCTTTGTGAGTACAGGTACAGGAGAAATCAATGTAGCGGCAAGTGCCCTGGGAACGTATACGGTTCAATTTACTACCAACGGGCCCTGCGTTTACAGCAGTTCAGCCAAAGTCACGATCACCAATTCTCCGAATGCTGCATTTGCTTACAACGGGCCTTATTGTCCACAGCAATCTATCATATCACCTGATTTTTCCGGTGGTGCGAGTGCGGGTGTATTCAGCACCGGAACTTCCGGCCTTGTTTTTTTCAGTACCAGTACGGGTGAAGTCAATTTACAGAAAAGTACACCGGGCACCTATACCGTTACCAATACAATCGCTGCATCAGGTGGTTGTATCGCCGCATCGGCATCCAATACCTTTACCATCTTACAGATGCCGGTTTCCGCTGCCGGGTCGGACCAGTCTATCTGCGCAGGAAATTCCGTTTCCCTGAATGGTAGTATCAGCGGTACTGCCACAAAAGCGGTATGGTCGGGAGGTACAGGCAGTTTTACAGATGCTTCACAATTGGCTACCCAATACAAACCTTCCGCAAATGAATCGGTTGTAAAATTATACCTGACAACTGACGATCCTTCGGGGCCCTGCGTTGCGGCGGTTGACAGTCTTACACTTTTTATCAATCCTTTACCCGCTGCGCCCGCCGTACAGAATGCTTCTGTTTGTACCGGTTCGATTGCTACCCTTACCGCAACTTCACCGGGAGGTGTCTATGAATGGTACAATACAGCAACCGGCGGAACAAGCTTACAGACAGGAAGTACATTTACATCACCCGCGCTAACAACCGGTGTTACCTATTACGTTCAATCAACCAGGGATGGTTGTACAGGGCCGAGAAGTCCGGCCGTCGTCAAGGTTTCGGATAAACCCTTGATTGTAAGTGCTGCCACCGGAGAAGTGTGTTCAGCCAATGCTTTTACATATCTGATCGTGAGTAATCAGCCGGGCACTGTGTATACATGGGCACGCTCTGTAGTAACAGGTATTAATAACCCTGCTTCGGGTGGGTTAACGGACAGTACTATCACAGAAGTACTAAACAACACCACCGCCAGCCAGGTACCTGTAACTTATAGCATTATACCGGCAAGTGGTGGATGTACAGGTGACCCTTTCTTCTACACTGCAACTGTTAAACCTACACCTGTTGCACCGCTAATTTCCAACAGTACCCCTGTTTGTGCGGGCACACCTCTTAATCTTTTTACATCTGCTATTACGGGCGCCAGTTATCAATGGAGCGGGCCCAATGGGTTTACATCTACGCAACAGAATCCTGTTCTGACCAATGTAACTACCGCTTCTGCAGGCTTATATAAATTGGCGATTACGGTAAACAATTGTACGAGCTCTCCCTCAGTAAAAAATATTGCACCGGTAATTGCTGCACCTGCTGCGGCAAGTAATTCACCTATCTGTGAGCTGACTACCCTACGCCTTACAGCAGGTGGATTGGCAGGAGCCAGTTATAGCTGGGCAGGGCCCTCCGGTTTCAGTTCAGCTTTACAAAACCCATCACTCGCTTCGGTGAAAGGGATCAATGCAGGGGTTTATTATGTAACAGCTTCTATTGCGGGGTGTACCGGCCTTACCGATTCTGTAACCGTGACCGTAAATATTCCACCAACAACCCCTATTGTATCCAGCAATTCACCTGTATGTAGCAGTGATTCTATTACCTTAAGAGCATTAAATGTTTCCGTTAATACCAATTACCAATGGTCGGGGCCCGGAGGTTTCAGTTCCAGTTCTCCATCACCATTGATCCCTGTTGCAAAAAAAGCTAATGAAGGTGCTTATAATTTAACAGTGAGCACACCCGGTTGCGCTATCACCAGTGCTTCCTCTGTTACCGTATTTGTTAACCAGAAACCCGACATCACATCCATATCCAATAACAGCCCGCGATGTGAGGGAGATACCCTTATTTTAAATGCCACAAGTGTGCCCGGTGCTTCTTTTTCATGGAGCAGTTCATCCGGTTATCGTTCTGTTCTGCAGCGCCCCTTACTATACAATATCAAAAAAGCCAACGAAGAAACCTACCGGGTAGTTGCTACATTAAACGGATGCAACAGCGATACAGCAATTACAAAAGTATCCGTAGTAATCCCTTCAGTGGCCAATGCCGGCAATAACAGTATTGTATGTGCAAACAATGCTTCTGTTGCCCTTTCGGGAAGCATCACAGGTGAGGATACACAGGCCGGTACCTGGAGTACAGATGGCACCGGTTCTTTTTTCCCGGATAAAAACAGTTTGTCTGCTACTTATATCCCTGATCAAAAAGATACAGCAAAGCGAAAAGTGAACCTGACATTGAACACAGCCAATAATAAAGTATGCCCTGTATCTTCTTCCAATATCACCGTTACTATCACACCGGCACCAAAAGTAAATGCAGGACCGGATTTTTATGTATGTTCCAATGATTCTCTGATAACCCTGCAAGGCGATATTTTGAATGCAACCGGTGGTGTCTGGTCTACTAACGGCTCCGGTTCTTTTCAGCAAAGCAGTACTTCACTTACCAGGGTTTACACACCTTCGCGACTGGATATCCAGAAAGGGAATGTCAGCTTTTTCCTCGTCTCAACCGGCAATGGTAATTGTGTGGCTGTTTATGATACCGTGAAATATACGATTCAACCCATTCCTTATGTAGATGCCGGTAATGACCTCACTATTTTTGAAAATGAAACCGTTACACTCACACCTTTTGTAAAAGGTGATGGCCTGAAATTTTTATGGCTCCCGGCCACCAACCTGAACAGTGATACTGCCAGGAACCCTTTACTTACCGGTAAAAACAACCAGGAATTCACCGTTAGGGTTACCGGAACCGGTTCCTGTTCTGTTGAAGACAAAGTATTTGTTCGCGTACTGAAACCTTTTATCATCCCTAATATTTTCTCGCCCAATGGGGATGGTATATATGATGTATGGTCCATTCCTGAATTGACCAATTACCCGGGGGCCATCGTAGAAATATTCACAAGAACGGGCCAGAAAATTTACAGCTCGGTTGGCTATGACAAGCCATGGGATGGAACCTTTAACGGTAAGCCACTGCCACTGGCAACGTATTATTATATTATCAAACCCAATTTCAGGAACCTGCTTTTTTCGGGTTCTGTTACGATTTTGCGTTGATCAACCATCCTGTTTTTGAAATCAGCCTGGGTCTAGCGGAAAAGTAGAAGTACGTAAAATACTCCGTGATAAAATTGATTACGTTCCGTACAAATACGCTACTCCCGTATCAGCACGCTTTCTATTTTAGTGATTGTTTGAAACCCCGCATCAAACAATCCCATGATCACCGCCACCAAAACCTGTCTCGCATGCCAGCGAAGCCTGCATGGCCGGGCCGACAAAAAATTCTGTAACGATTATTGCCGCAACACCCATAATAACCAGCTCAACAGCGACAGCAATAATTATGTACGCAACATCAACCACAGCCTGCGAAAAAACCGAAGGATCCTGCAGGAACTGTTTGCATCTGCACAACAGATCACAAAATGCACAAAGCCATTTTTACACAGTAAGGGATTTGCCTTTTCGTATTTTACCCATACGCAGACCAATAAAAAAGGAAATACCTATTGCTTTTGTTATGAGTATGGATATAGGGTGCTGAAGGGAGAGACATTGGTGGTGGTGAAGAGGGGGGAATATTGAATATTGAACAAGGAATATTGAATGTTGAATGAATCTGTCATTTCGAACGAAGCGGAGCGTAGAGAGAAGTCTTTTCAAATTATCTCGATAACATGAAAAGACTTCTCCTCATTCTTCGTCGAAATGACGTTCTATATTTAGTAACTGATCTTTACTTTGGTAACACCGGCACCGATCATATCAATTTTCTTTGCGGCTGCTCTGGTAAGGTCAATGATACGTCCGGCTACAAAAGGGCCGCGGTCGTTGATGCGTACTTTCACGGTTTTGCCGTTGGAAAGATTGGTCACTTTTACCTTGGTATTAAAAGGGAGTTTTTTATGGGCAGCTGTGTATTCGGATGAATTGTAGATCTCACCGTTGGCTGTTTTCTTTCCGTTATACGATTCTGAATAAAAAGATGCCAACCCGGTTTCTGTGCCGCTTACTTCCTGTGAAGCAGGAACCGTTTTGCGGTGACAGGAGCTCAACAGGATGACCCATACCAGCAATAAAAGAGTTGTTCGCATCATACAACAAATCTAAATCCTGCCGCAAGCAGAACATAGGACTTGTTTTCAACAATGAGTGATTATTGTGAATAAAGAGGCTGATGAAGGGATCGTCATTTCGAACGAAGAGAGAAATCTTTTCAAACTAACAGATAACTTCAAAAGATTTCTCCTCATTCTTCGTCGAAATGACGGTAGCCTGCTTATGCAAATGGCGCTTTTACCACTTTTGCTTTAACCAATGTGTTACGGATGTCGATATAGATCTCACTGTCGATCGCATTATGTCCTGCAGCTACATACCCTAATCCAATGGCTTTACCTAAAGATGGGCCCTGGGTACCGCTGGTTACTTTGCCAATGGTATTACCTGACGCATCTTTGATCAGGTAATCATGTCGTGGAATACCGCGGTCGATCATTTCAAAACCTACGAGTTTACGGGTTACACCGGCAGCTTTTTGTTTTTCAATAATCTCTTTAGCCGTAAAATCCTTTGTGAATTTGGTGATCCATCCCAAACCGCCTTCTAATGGAGAAGTGGTATCATCAATGTCATTGCCATATAAGCAATAGCCCATTTCCAGACGCAGCGTATCCCTGGCACCCAAACCGATTGGTTTTAACCCCTGTGGGGTTCCTATTTCAAAAATGGCATTCCAGATCCTGTCGGCGGCACCGTCTTTGTCTTCAAAATAAATTTCTACACCGCCTGAGCCCGTATATCCTGTAGCACTTACCAATACATTCTCAACACCTGCAAATTTTCCGCGGGTAAATGTGTAGTACTTGAGGTTCATGATATCCTTATCAACCAGTGGTTGTAAGATCTTGGTAGCATTCGGGCCCTGTATAGCCAGCAAACAGGTTTTGTCGCTGATATTATGCATCTCCACATTCTTTGTATTGAATTTGCTGATCCAGTTCCAGTCCTTCTCAATATTGGAAGCATTCACCACCAGCATATATACTTTATTGAATTCAATACAATACACGATCAGGTCGTCAACGATCCCGCCCTGCTCATTCGGCAGGCAGCTATATTGTGCCTGGCCATCTGTGATCTTTGAAGCATCGTTGGTCGTAACCCGTTGGATCAGGTCGAGCGCATTCTCCCCTTTTAAAATAAATTCACCCATATGGCTCACATCAAAAACGCCTGCATTCTTTCTCACCGTAGCGTGTTCGTCGTTGATACCGCTATAGCTGATCGGCATATTATAACCGGCAAACTCAGCCATTTTGGCTCCGAG
>CBHRAM010000225.1:0-6106 GCA_966076165.1 uncultured Chitinophagaceae bacterium | reverse complement strand
TGTTCAGTTCTCTCAACCGCACATACTTCAACCAGGTATACCATGCATTCATCTTAGCAACCGTAAATCCTGGTTCGCCATCTAAAAATCCCAGACGGAAAATATAATTCTTAACAAAGGAAAAAGCCGGTGCCACCCTGCATTTCAGCCAGCTGGCTTTTTTGCCTTGCTGGTGATATTTTGCTGCATTCAGCATGGCATAGTTAACGGTCTTCAAGGAAAAATCTTCAAGGTTCTTTGAAGTGTAATGATGAATAAAGCCGGCCAGTGTCAACACTTTTTTATCCTCAGGAAACAGCAGACATTCATGTACCTGTGCTTCATTCCAGCTAACCTGTTTACGGTTGTATAAACGGATATGTGCATCATTGGCCCATTCGCCAAAACGGATCATATCCTTACCCAGAAATGCGCGGAAACGGATATTGTACACAAGGGTATCTTTCTCCGGGCTTAGTTCCCGTAATTGTTTTATCAATACCTCATCTAAAATTTCATCTGCATCAATAGATAAGATCCAGTCATGTGCGGCAAGTGCCACACCTTTGTTCTTATTCTTTCCATACCCCTGCCAATCGGTCTCCAATAAACGGGCACCTGATTCTGTTACGATCTTTTGTGTGCCATCGGTACTGCCACTATCCACCACCACCACATCATCCGTAATCCTCTGCGCAGCAGCAATGGTCCTGCCAATGATATGCGCTTCGTTTTTACAAATGATAACAACTGAGATGGATGGGTTCATGATGGGTTTTGTCCGTTCGTTAATTTCCTTTGCCCAAAGAAAACAATAAAAGCCAATAGTATCACACCAAACTGGCCCTCTAACGTATCATCGGTTAACAAAGGTAGTAAACCGGCTATGCCCAAAATGAGCGAGAGCGGGTTCTTTGTGGTATTCCTGAACAAAAGAAAAAAGACCCCGGCACTAAAACAGAGCATGCCCAATAGACCGCTCCCCGCACTGTACACCAGCCATTCGCAGGCAGGACGGAAACGCTCATAATCAAACCCACCCGGATTGTTTTTCTGATGCCACTGTTCAACAGCCGGTAAAAGATCTCCAAACCCAACACCGGTTACAGGGTGGTCATTGGTGATGGCATAGCCCGCACGGATCGATAACCATCTTGCTGCATCATTATACCCCGGAGCAGTATTGCCTTTTGAATACAGGCTGAAATCGTACAAAACATATTGCACCCGGTTACGCAAAGTGGGCAGGCTGTTGTATGCGATGAAAGCAAGTGATGAAAAGATGACAATGAGTAACAGGCCCTTTTTCCATTTTTTTTCAACGAAAAAAATATGCAAAACATAGATCCCGGTTGCGCTGTATAAACAGATCAAACCGGTTTTTGCAGCGAGCATATGCAGGTAAATAACCAGGCAGAAGATAAGTATCAGCAGTAATAACTGTATCCGCTTTTGGTTTTCTGCCAAAAAACATTTGATACCCAGAAGGATAGCGATCACCACCATCCAGCTGAAACGTACATAGTCGGCATCTGCCGGTGTAGGCAATACTTTTGCTTTCAGATAAGCAGCTTCAATGGCGGCCGTGTTCAGTAAATACCGGCTCACACTCCATGCGCAACCCAGTGAGATGATGATGATATAGACAATGCTGATCTTCTTCCATTGATCATCCGTTATTGTTACAGCATACAAACCCAGGAGCAGGGTAAGGAGCGGAAGTTTTACGGAAAGACTGTTCCACCAAAGCGTTTTGTCATCACTCCATAAACCGGAAAGCACAACCGGTAAAAGGATCAACCCCACAGCGATCAGATCTTTTTTTTGTGGAGCGGTTAATTTTTTTTCAAAAAGAAAAGGCACTACGATCAGGACTGATGCAAAGGATACCAGGGCACGGCTCAGCATGAGTCCTGCAAAGAGCAGCACTAGACAGATCATTACCCAATTCTCCTTCCATTTACTTTTCAACACTCTTTGCATTATGTACCGAAATTCGTGTATCCGCTTTACTTTAGCAATCATGTGGGAAGAATTATTACAGGAGATACAGCAAGGCAATACCAAATCACTTGCCAGAACCATTTCTTTGGTGGAGAACGAAGTGGAGGGATACCGCTCATTGCTCGAAAACCTGCCCACGTCTTCCACTAAGATCATCGGTATTACGGGCCCGCCCGGGGCAGGTAAAAGCACACTGGTAGACGCATTGATCGGTGAGATCGTGGCACAAAAGAAAAAAGTGGGGGTACTGTGTGTGGACCCATCTTCTCCGTTTAACCTGGGTGCTTTGCTTGGCGACAGGATCCGGATGAGTGAATGGTATAACCATCCCGATGTATTTATCCGTTCCCTGGCAACACGCGGGAGCCTGGGTGGCCTGCATCCCAAGATCATTGAGATCGCAGATGTGATGAAGGCTGCGGGGTTTGATCATATTATTATTGAAACGGTAGGCGTGGGACAAAGCGAAATAGAAATTGCCGGCCTTGCCGATACAACAGTGGTCGTAGTGGTACCTGAGGCCGGTGATGAAGTGCAAACCATGAAAGCGGGCTTAATGGAAATTGCTGATGTGTTTGTAGTAAACAAAGCTGATAGGCCCGATGCAGATACCTTTGTAAAGAACCTGCGTTTAATGCTGGCTCCGGCTTTTCATAAGACCGATGCTGAAGTGTCTATTGTAAAAACGATCGCATCTCAGAAAGAAGGTATCGGAGAATTGTTTGAGAAGATCATGCAACACCAGCAACGCATTCAAAATACAGACAGAAAATATTGGTTACTGGCAGAGAAAGCCTATTACTTAGTGCAACAGCATCGGATGCATGATATCAATAAAGCCGAGTTAAAAAAACAATTAGAAACTTCGGAAGAGAAGAATTTGTATCAGTTTATTAAGCAATATCTATAGTGTTGTTGGTCGCCCGGCTAACAAAGTCAGAAACAAGCTAAAACATCGGATTAAAGTTTCAACACAGATCACACGGGTAAAAGATCTACACAAAGGGTTCTCTGTGAAACTCCCAAACGGCTGTATCTCTGTGTTGAAAAAATACTTAATTGAAAACTAATTCTCATTCAACGCCTTCTCATTCTTCCACCACCGGTAACCGATATAACCGGCAATGGCAAATGGTGCAAAAGCGAGGTAAATAATTGCCGAGTTAAGGGCAGAAGCCGGCCCATCGCCTAATTGAGAAGCGGTTTTGGTGCAGATGGAACATTGTGCGTTAACAAGCTGAACGCTAAACGCTGAAAGCAGCACGCAGCTGGTATATATTAATCTTTTCCTCATTTCATCCGGTTTCGATGCAAAGATAATGAATGTAGTAGTTCATGGTCCATAGATCATGGTGGATTGTCTGCAACCATTGTTTTACCATGAACCATGATCTATGAACCATCAACAAAACCCATAAACCCATGCTAACTATTAACATATCTTCTTAACTTTCTCGTTCAATCTTATACCGTGGAACAACGCAGAAAGTTTATACAGAAAATGGGCTTATTGGCAGGAGCTTTCTCAGCCAACAGTCTTTTTAACCAGTTGCACGCCGCATCCTGGGAAGATGCCGCCAGAAAAATTCAACACCTTTCCCCCGAAGCGGCCGCTGCCGATGAAGACTACTGGGGAGTGATACAGCAGTCGTATACGGTTAATTCTAACCTGATCATCCTCAATAACGGAGGGGTTAGTCCTTCTCCAAGAGTGGTGCAGGAAGCCGTGGAACAATATAATAAACTCACCAACCAGGGGCCGTCTTACTATATGTGGCGTATCCTCGATCAGGGCAGGGAGCCATTGCGCCAGAAACTGGCGGTTTTGGCCGGCTGTTCCCCGGAAGAGATCGCTGTAAACAGGAATGCCACAGAAGCATTGAACACGGTGATCTTTGGACTGGATATGAAAGCCGGTGACCAGGTAATCGGTACCAAACAGGATTACCCCAATATGATCAATGCCTGGAAGCAACGCGAGCAGCGTGAAGGGATTGTATATACGCAATTGAATTTCAAATTCCCGATAGAGAATGATGATGAGATCGTATCGGCTTATGAAAATGCGATCACGCCTAAAACAAAGATCATTCACATCACACATATCATTAACTGGATCGGACAGATCATGCCGGTGAAGAAGATCTGTGCCATGGCTAAGAAACATAATATTGAAGTGATCGTAGATGGTGCACACTCATTTGGTTTGCTGGATTACAAGATCCCCGATCTGGGTTGTGATTATTTCGGAACCAGTTTGCATAAGTTCTTAAGTGCACCGATCGGCAGTGGAATGTTATGGATCAAAAAAGAAAAGATCGAAAAGATCTGGCCGCTGGTTTGTAACGATAAACCCAGAAGTGAAGACATCAGAAAGTTCGAAACCCTTGGTACCAGAAGCTTTCCTATTGAACAGGGTATTGGGGAAGCCGTGAATTTTCAGAATGCGATCGGCAGTAAGCGGAAAGAGGACAGGATCCGTTACCTGAAAAATTACTGGGCAGGAAAGGTAAAAGATATCCCTAAAGTAAAGATCCATACTTCTTTCAAACCCGAATATGCCTGTGCGATCTGTGGTGTTTCTATTGATGGCATGACCCCCGGTGAATTAGACAGCGCCTTATTCAATACCTATAAGATCCATACCGTAGGGATTGTTTGGGAAAATGTTTCCTGTGTGCGCATAACACCGCACGTGTATACCAAACTACAGGACTTAGATAAACTGGTAATGGCGATCGGAGAGATCGCGGATAAGAAGAAAGCCTGAGAGAGATTTTGAAATTTTGGAATTGGGAAATTTTGAAATTGAATTTTCAATTTCAAAATTTCCCACTTGCTCTTTCCAAAATATTAGGAAAACTGAATTGTCAATAATTGCTTAGGAAGCTTTAACAACCGGTTTTTTCACTTTAGTAGCTTTAGCGGGACGGCTTTTGCCGAATGAACCCTGAAATCTTTTGCCTTTAGCGGTTTTTTTATCACCTCTGCCCATGGTTTGTTTTTTTGAATGAATAATGTATTGGGCGACAAAAATAGAAAAACCCTGCGTAATAAGCGTGGTTCATTTCAAATACACGTAAATAAAGCTGAATATAGGCCTGGTAAGGACCCGGAAAGTGCTTATTGTGTAGGTTTCAGGCTGCCGGATCCGATAATCTCATTGCGATGATCGCATAAAAAAACCCCGCAGTAAATGCGGGGTTCAATTTTTTCTGCTTAAAACTTAGAGTTTAGCACTTAATTCTTTACCTGCTTTGAATTTAGCAACTTTCTTCGCTTTAATCTTGATAGCAGCACCGGTTTGTGGGTTACGTCCGGTACGTGCAGCACGTTTAGAAACAGAGAAAGTACCAAATCCTACCAATGTTACTTTATCTCCTTTTTTCAAAGTTTTAGTAACGGCAGCTACAAAAGAATCCAGGGCAGCGTTAGCCTGAGTTTTCGTTACGCCAGCATCTTCAGCGATCTGAGCAATCAATTCAGCTTTGTTCATAGATGTGTTTTTTATTGTTTTAATAACAGCGACAAATTTATTCGCTTTTCTGAATAAGCAAAATATTTTATTATTTTTTTTAAGTGTGTTTTTTTACGCAAAACCCCTATGTATAAAGGATTTCAGAAGAATGCGGATTTGTTATATAACAGTTAATGTGTTTGCGTTGATGCCATGAAACCCTTTGCAGGAAAGGCTTTCAGAAAAAATCGGCTGAAAATCAATGCCCTAGCGGGTTTTAAGGGAATATAACAAAGATTCGGGATTGACAAAATGTATTCGTTAAACTATCCACACTCAATTCACAAGTTCCATTAATGAACGGAAACCGATAAAATTATTTCCCCAGTTATTCAATGCATCTTTCCGCAGATCGGGTGCATGCTGTTCTATATAACGTTCATAATCATTTTTGGTAGCTGCATAATATTGTACTGCATAGGTTGGCCCTTCGCTTTCATCTGTTTCCAATAAACGAACAAAACGAAACTCAGTAAAACAACCACTGTTCATTACATCGGGAATATGTTTCTCTTTCATCCATTGCACCCATGCTTCGTGTATGGGCCAGGCTACTTTAGTGGTTACGTTGTAGATGAACATTTATGTAATTAGAAATTAGTAATT
>CBHRAM010000224.1:0-6115 GCA_966076165.1 uncultured Chitinophagaceae bacterium | reverse complement strand
GCGGCACATTTATCCGCATCGATCCTGCCGAAATTGATGGCTGAATCTGTTTTTTCGCGTGATAAAATATAGATCACCCGAAAGCGGTTCATATACAGGTTCTTCAATCCCTCCAGCGTTTCCTTGAAAATGATGGAATGCCTGTTGCGGTTTCCGTATACAAGTGTGAACTCACTTTTGGGTTCTGTGCGTAAAGTGGTTTTGATGATGGAAAGTAAAGGCGTGATACCGCTGCCTGATGCAAAACCCACATATTTCCTTGATTGCTCCGGATCCAGTTCTGTAAAGAATTTTCCGAGTGGCGGCATGACTTCCAGCACATCGCCTTTTTGTAATTGTTCATTTGCGTAGGTAGAGAAGATCCCCCCTTCTACTTTTTTAACAGCCACACGTAATTCCTTATCCAGAGGGCTGCTGCAAATTGAATAAGAGCGACGAACGTCTTCGCCATTGATGATGGTACGAAGTGTGATATACTGCCCTTGCTTATATTGAAAGATCTCTTGTAGATTTTCCGGTACGGCCAATGCAATAGACACACAGTCTGCAGTTTCCTTTCTTATATCCGCAACCGTTAACTTCTCAAAATGAATAGACATAGTAAACAATATAACTCCCCTTTTAGGGGGCCGGGGGGTTACTTATTGATCAATCCCCCCACCAAAATCGTGATCATATTAGCTTCCAGTTCTTCTGCACTGATCTTTTGGGTAGACCTGTGCCAGCTTTCAATACCGCTGATGGCATGTAGCATGATCAATACGGCTGTAGGGGCATCAATTTTTTTGATCTCTTTATTACGGATCCCGTTTTCAATGATCGCAGCAAAACGTTTGCGATAGATGCGTCGCTGGTTTTGAAAATTGGACAGGTAAGGATCGGCCAGATGTTTCCATTCGCGATCACTCACGTATACTTCTTCATAATGATTGATGATCTCATTGATATGAAAACGCAACAGTTTTTCTACTTTATCAATTGAGCTGATCGATTCTGCTTCGATCTCATCTATCTTATGCATAAACCGATTGGCTACGCTGAAGCAGATCTCGTGCAATAATTCCGTTTTCGATTTGATATGGTTATAGAGGCTGGCAGCTTCTACACCTACCGATTCGGCAAGGTCGCGCATACTGGCAGCTTTAAAACCTTTCTCGCGGAAAAGCGTGGCTGCTTTGGTTACAATCACGTCTTTGCGGGAGACGTTCTTGTCTGTTTTTATTCTGGCCATAAAGCGAAGATATTGAAGCTAACGTGTGTTAGCAAGCTTTTAGATAAAAAATTCTTGATTCGTTAGTATTTTAATTGGCAGATTAAAGGATTGCGGATTAGCGAATTGAAAATCAGTACGAATCCGCTGATCCGCAATCCGCTAATTCGCCAATTATGCCCTAATTTCGCCCACCGATATCAAAACCTAATATTATGTCTCTAGTTGTTGTAGGATCCATGGCTTTTGATGCCATTGAAACCCCATTTGGTAAGAGCGATAAGATCGTTGGCGGAGCCGGTACCTATATTGCCTGGTGCGCTACCAATTTCACTCCTGTTAAGCAGATCTCGGTAGTGGGTGGCGATTTTCCACAGGATGAACTGAATGCTTTAACGGATCGTGGGGTTAACCTGGAAGGCGTGCAGATCAAAAAGGACGAGAAGACATTTTTCTGGAGCGGCCGTTATCACATGGACATGAATACCCGCGATACACTGGAAACACAGCTGAACGTATTGGGAGATTTTAACCCGGTTGTTCCGGAAAGCTACCAGGATTGCGAGTTCCTGATGTTAGGTAACCTGGCACCTGCTGTACAAAGCAGTGTGATCACACAATTGAAGAAACGCCCGAAACTGATCGTAATGGATACGATGAATTTCTGGATGGAAATAGCGATGGATGATCTGAAAAAGACCATTTCCATGGTAGATGTATTGATGGTGAACGATAGCGAAGCCAGACAGTTAAGTGGCGATTTTTCGCTGGTACGTGCTGCAGCCACCATCATGAAAATGGGGCCTAAATTCCTGATCATTAAGAAAGGGGAACATGGTGCTTTATTATTCCATGATAACAAAGTATTCTTCGCACCGGCATTGCCTCTGGAAGATGTATTCGATCCAACCGGCGCTGGCGATACGTTTGCAGGTGGGTTTATCGGCCATATCGCCAGAACCAATGATATCTCTTTTGAGAATATGAAAACAGCGATCATTGTAGGTAGCGCGATGGCTTCTTTCTGTGTTGAAAAATTTGGCACAGAGCGTTTACGTAGTATTGATAAAACAGATATCAGCGGCAGACTGGATGAGTTTGTACAGCTGGTGAATTTTGATATCAATCTGGTTTAAAGATCACTGGTTATATGGATTGATTGTATGATTGACCTGACGAAACCTAACAAGGGTTAGTGTTTCAGAGAAAAATAGTTTTGGTATTACTAAGGCATACTGATATTTTTGCACTGCAATGATGACAATAAAACATACAAAACGCATTAAGAAACCTCTCTAACGGGAAGTGCTGATCGTTTGTGTATGATTGAATATACTTAGAAGCCTTCCCAAACCGGGAAGGCTTTTTTTATTAAACCCTAAACCAAAAAAACGAACCAAAATGAAAGTAGCCGTAGTGGGTGCCACCGGACTGGTAGGTACTAAAATGTTGCAGGTATTGGCCGAGCGTAATTTCCCGGTAACAGAATTGATTCCCGTAGCTTCTGAAAGATCAGTAGGTAAGGAAGTAGAATTCAAGGGAAAGAAATACAAGGTGGTGAGCATGAGCGATGGCATTGCTGCGAAACCTGCGGTGGCGATCTTCTCTGCAGGCGGTGGTACTTCATTGGAATGGGCACCCAAATTTGCAGAAGCGGGTATCCGTGTAATTGATAATTCATCGGCATGGCGCATGGACCCTACTAAAAAATTGGTAGTGCCCGAAGTAAATGCTTCTGTGTTAACCAAAGACGATCTGATCATCGCCAACCCTAATTGTTCTACCATACAGATGGTAGTGGCTTTACAGCCCTTACATACCAGGTATAAGATCAAAAGAATTGTGGTAAGCACTTACCAGAGTGTAACCGGTACCGGTAAAAAAGCGGTTGACCAGTTATTTAATGAAAGAAAAGGCGTGGAAGGCGAGATGGCCTATAAATACCCGATCGACCTGAATGTGATCCCTCAGATCGATGTGTTCCTGGATAATGGTTACACCAAAGAAGAAATGAAAATGGTGAAAGAAACCAACAAGATCATGCAGGATGATTCGATCCGTGTTACAGCCACTACGGTTCGGATCCCGGTTGTGGGCGGACATAGTGAAAGTGTAAACGTTGAATTTGAAAATGATTTTGACCTGGCTGAACTGAAAGACCTTTTAAGTAAGGCACCTGGCGTAATCGTTCAGGATGATCCTGCTGCGCAATTGTATCCCATGCCTTTATGGGCACACGAAAAAGATGAGGTTTTTGTAGGCCGTTTGCGCAGGGATGAAACTCAGCCCAACACCCTCAATATGTGGATCGTAAGCGATAACCTCCGCAAAGGGGCCGCTACCAACGCAGTGCAGATCGCAGAATACCTGATGGGACAGGGAATTATTTAAAATAAGTAGTTTTTGAGTGAGTACTGAGTGCCGGTGTCGTTTGATGCCGGCACTTTTTCGTGAGTCAGGGGCTGTGAATGCGATACGAAGCTATTTATTGACCATTCACCATTCACAAAAAACACTCAGGTCTCACGATTCACGTCTCACGATAGCCTACCTTTGTACTGCCCTTATGAAACTCCTCTCTCCCGATCAGATCCGTCAATGGGATAATTTCACGATCAAACATGAACCCATTGCCTCCATCGACTTAATGGAAAGAGCGGCTATTGCCTGTGTGGAATGGATCAATGCAAGGGGTTTTGAAAACAGGCCCATTAAAATATTTTGCGGCAAAGGAAATAATGGCGGAGATGGCCTGGCCATTGCACGGTTATTATTGCAACAAGGATTACATCCCATTACTTATATTCTTGAATTTGGTAAGCCGGGAACAGATGATTTTCAGAAAAATCTTCAGCGCCTTCATAAACTTTCAACGGATATACATTTTCTGCAGTCGAAAGAATTCTTTCCGGTGATTAATAAAAATGATCTGGTGATCGATGCCTTATTCGGCTTCGGGCTCAACCGTCCACTGGATGCTTTGAATGAAGAGCTGGTAAAACACCTTAACCAGTCGGGCGCAACCATTGTTTCTATTGATATGCCAAGCGGTATGCTGGTAGAGGATGCCTGTAAAGATCATGCCGTGGTTTGTGCAGCTCATACATTGACCTTTCAACGGTTGAAACGCTGTTTTCTTATGGCAGAGAATGCAGATTGGTTTGGCGAGATCAGTATCCTGGATATCGGCCTGCATAAAACATTTCCTGAAACGATCGATACCGTATTCTCGATCATTTCGCAATCACTTGTGCGCTCACTGGTGCAGCCTCGAAAACCATTTTCGCATAAGGGTAATTATGGACATGCTTTATTGCTGGCTGGCAATAAAGGAAAAGTAGGAGCCGCCATCTTAGCCGCCAAAGCCTGTTTACGCAGCGGAGTAGGGGTGCTTACGGTAAATGTTCCCAAAGCGGTCTCTTCCATTATGTATGCATCCCTGCCGGAAACGATGGTGATGGCCAGGGAAGAAAATATTCCTTTTCTGAATGCGTATAAGAGTATTGGTATCGGGCCGGGTTTTGGTGTTGGCACTAATTCAGAAAAAATACTACTGCATATTCTCACACATTACTCTAATCCGTTATTGATCGATGCAGACGCATTAACCATACTTTCTGCACATAAAGAATGGTTACAGAATATTCCTCCGGGATCCATATTATCACCACACCCCAAAGAATTTGACAGGTTGTTTGGAGATTGTGCGAATGATTTTGAAAGAGCGGATAAAGCGATTGCTCTGTCTAAACAATTTCCGTTCACCATCATCGTAAAAGGGCATCATACTTTGGTGGCTGCTGAGGGAAAGGGTTGGTATAATGTTTCCGGTAATGCAGGCCTGGCCAAAGCCGGTTCTGGCGATACACTCTCAGGAATACTAACCGCCCTGCTTGCACAACAATATACTTCTTTACATGCCGCTATCATAGGTGTGCACCTGCACGGACTGGCTGCCGATCTTGCTTTGAATGAACAAACTGAAGAAAGTTTGCTGGCAACAGATGTGATCGATCATATAGGAGCTGCGTTTAAGGAACTGCGTTCGTGAGTCGTGAGAAATATTGTTAACTCACGACTGACGTCTCAAAACTCACGAATTTTATTAAATAAGCGCCCTGTTCAGAAACACGATCAGCGGTTGTATTGTTTCAAATGCTGCAACAATCTTCTTTGCAAGATCTTTACTAAAAAGATCTGCATCTGTAATGGGCGCAGTGGTTATCCAGCATTTCAATTTTATATAGTCAATGGCGGGATTGCTTTTTTCATAGCCCTTGGGCTCACGGCTAAGTGATACACCTTCGCCTTTTTCCAGGTCACCATAGTAGCCGGCAAATTTTTTGTTCTTGATGATCTTGCTGAACTCGTCCCATGAGTAGTCGATCTCCTGACGGATCTTCTTCAGGATCTCGGGATCTGTCTGGTATTTGCCCCCGCCTACAAAACTGTTGCCACCGGGCTCAAAATGAAAATAATATCCGGCCAGGTCCGATTTCTTTCCCCCCTGCACAATACTTGCACCCATATTGGTTTTATATGGAGCTTTGTTCTTGCTGAAACGAACATCGCGGTTGATGCGGAAGAGGCAGTCTTTAGAAGTTAAGGTTGCAATAGTGGGATCTTTTTTGCCAAGTTGGGCAATGACCGTATTTACCAATGAAGCAAAATCTTCTTTGGCCAGTTCGTATGATTTGCGGTTTTTGTCAAACCATTCTTTGTTATTGTTCTTTTTAAGGTCTTTTAAGAATTTGAGTGTGGAGGATTGTAACATTTTAAATATTTATTGGGTTTTTACCGTGCCTTTGTGTGGGATCTATTTGCACACAAAGGCACGGTTTTATTCGATAATCAATTGTAAGAACTCTTCTTCAGAAATGATCTTTACCGTATTTATCTTTTTTT
>CBHRAM010000223.1:0-6255 GCA_966076165.1 uncultured Chitinophagaceae bacterium | reverse complement strand
GCGTTTGATGCACCGATCATTTCCAACACACGTTCTTCGCTGTATGAACATGGTGGTAAAGAAAGACACACGACTTCCTCTTTTGGTTTGGGCGATGTACGTTTAACAGGGTATTACTGGGTAATGGATCCGGTGAAGACCCGTAAATGGAATGTTCAGATCGGTATGGGGCTTAAATTGGCAACCGGTGATTATAAATACACCGACCGTTTTTATACCAGCACAGCAGGTGTAACGGTAGTGGGTCCGGTAGACCAGTCTATCCAGTTGGGTGATGGTGGTACAGGTATTACCACAGAGCTGAATGCTTATTACAATCTTTCACGCAATATCAATATCTACACTAATTTTTACTATCTCATTAACCCAAGAGGGGAGAATGGTACTTCAACAGCCCGTGGCGGTACCCCTTCTGCTTCAGCCGTTGCCAATACCAGTGATATCATGAGCGTTCCCGATCAGATGATGCTGAGAGGCGGCGTTAATTTTATCGCGAATAAATTCACGTTCTCTGCGGGTTTACGCAATGAGTGCCTGCCGGTGCATGACCTGATCGGCAGCAGTAATGGTTTCAGAAGGCCAGGCTATATTATCTCAGCAGAACCAGGCGTTACGTATGCCTTCAAAAAATTCAATGTGTATGCTTTTGTTCCGATCGCGATCACAAGAAACCGTACCCAAAGTATGGCGGATAAGATCAGTACCGCGTTAAACGGAAAATACACACAGGGCGATGCCGCATTTGCAGATTATGCAATGAACATCGGTCTTTCTTTACGGTTCTAATCAAAAAAAATCTATTTAATGCACAACAGGGAGTTGTATGCCCTGTTGTGCCTAACCTTTAATTTTCTGTTATGAGAAGATCAATAACAGGCTATCTGCACAATTGTGGCAGATATGGCCTGCTAACGATATGCATCCTGTTATCTGTGGCCAGGTTATCAGCACAAACCGATGCTGATGCGATCATGATGACCAGGAATAATTTCTGCACGGGGTTTATGTACAACAGCAGCAACTGGACCGATTATTGGGAAGGGACGCTGAAAAGAAATAATGAAAATATAGGTAAAGTATCCACCAATATGTATGCAGTAATGGGTAACTATGGTGTGTCTGATAAACTGAACCTGTTGTTTGGAATACCTTATGTTCAAACCAAAGCATCAGCCGGAACGATGAAAGGCCTGAAGGGATTACAGGATCTTTCGCTCTGGGTAAAATGGAACCCTATTGAAACAAAACTGGGCAAAGGAACTTTTTCTGTGTATGGTTTGGGTGGCGTATCCTTTCCAACCACCAACTATGTAGCAGATTTCCTGCCCTTATCGATAGGCCTGCATAGTACCAATCTTTCTTTGCGTGGAATGTTGGATTACCAGGTAGGTAATTTCTTTGCTACGGCATCGGGAACCTATGTGGTAAGAAGTAATGTTACGATCGACAGGACTTCGTATTATACAACGGAGTTGCACCTCACCAATGAAGTGTCTATGCCGGATGCATCCAATTATCAATTACGTACCGGTTACAGAAGCGGCCGGATGATCGCCGAAGCGATATTGAATAACTGGACAACCCTGGGTGGTTTTGATATGACGCGTAACAATATGCCCTTCCCCAGTAATAAGATGAATGCAACTACGGCTGGTGTAAATATCAAGTATAACCTGAAAGCAGTAGATGGATTATCACTGATCGGTGGAGGAAGTGTAACACTGGCGGGAAGGAATATGGGACAGGCAAGCAGTATCAATGCAGGCGTGTTCTACATTTTTGACTTTTCGGCCAAAAAGAAAAAAACAACTCATTCAACACCACCTGCAAAAGCTAAATAATATGAAAAAAATATTTTTATCCATAACAGTGATCGCATCCGTGGTGATGATCATGGTGCAGCTGTCCTGCAATAAAGCCACTGATGGCAGAACAGATAGTTTAGCCCCTTTAACACCGGCTAAAACAGATATTGATGCAGGGATCTGGAAACCTGTTTTATTAGCAAGTGCCACGGAGTTTCCTGTGGCGGCACCCGCTGCCGTAAGTTCAACAGGCTATGTTGCTGAATTGAACGAGATCAAAGCATTGCAAAAAAACATCAGCAAAGAACAACAGGAAAAAATTGCTTACTGGGGAGCCGGTGGCGTTTTACGCTGGAATGAACTGATGAGGGAACTGGTTGCCAAATACAATCTGCCTCCTTACCAGAATGCAGATGGCACATATCCGATACCGAGTGCAGCCAATCCGTTTGCATATCCTTTGTTTCCATTTGCCAATCCACCTTATTCCGCAAGGGCCTATGCTTATGTAAGTGCTGCTCAGTATGATGCATTGGTGGCAGCATGGTATTACAAGAAACAATACGGCCGTCCCGCACCTTATAAAACAGATGCAACGGTACAGGCTTTATTACCACAAACAGACCTGCCTTCTTATCCTTCAGAAGCAGCCGTGTTGGCTGGTGTAACAGCTGAAATGATGAAACTTTTATTTCCGGGAGAGATCGCCAACATACAACAGAAACTGGAAGAGGCAGAACTGGCAGCTATCATTTCCGGAACAGCTACCCGTAGTGATATTGAAGCCGGTGAAGCGCTGGGACGATCAGTGGCGCAAAAATTTACAACACGGGCAAGGGCCGATAAAGCTGGAGCAGCTGTGGGAACACCAACAGATTGGGCAGCTTTTGAAACATCAACTGCGGCCAAAGGTGAAACACCATGGATCAGTCAGGATGTTCCCAAAAGGCCACCGATGCTGCCCTTATTTGGTAAAGTAACACCGTTCCTGTTTGATGCCAATACAACGGTTGCGTTAAGGCCGGGCCCACCACCACTAACCGCCAGCGATCAGATGAAGAAAGAACTGGCAGAAATCAAATCTTTTGTTGACAATCCTTCACGTGAAAATATCCGTATTGTTCATTTCTGGGCAGATGGTGTGGCAACCTATACACCACCGGGGCACTGGGATGCCATTGCAGCAGAAGATTTTATCCAGAAAAACTTTAGTGAAGTAAGATGGGCACGAAACATGGCGTTGTTGAATATGTCGCTGATGGATGCCGCCATTGTTTGCTGGGATGCCAAGTTCGCCTACTTTAATCCACGTCCTTCACAACTGGATCCATCTATCAAGACCTTAACGGGCTTGCCGAATTTTCCATCTTACATATCCGGGCACTCAACTTTTAGCGGTGCAGCCGCTACAATACTGGGATATATCATACCAGAAAAAGCCAGTGCTTATCAGTCTATGGCCAGTGAAGCTTCTGTATCACGTATGTATGGAGGTATTCATTACCGCAGCGATTGTGAAACGGGAATAACCGTTGGGCAAAAAGTAGGTGCGTATGCAGTAGCCAGGGCTAAAACAGATGGCGCAGATTAGTTATCGGGGGATAATAAAATCGGTTCGATGAACATAGTTTTATCGAACAACCCCCGGTATCTACCGGGGGTTTATTTTGCACGCTGTTTTTTAGTAATGCAGTATATTACAGGATAATAGTGTACCCGCTATTTATTTAATCGCCATGACACAACAAAGCACGTTAAAACAATTATCGGAAGTCCTGGGTCTGAGTATCTCAACTGTTTCACGTGCATTGAAAGACCATCCGGATATTTCTGAGAATACCAAGAAGAAAGTGAAAGAACTGGCATTGGCCATGGAATACGAACCCAATGGGTTTGCGGTTCAGTTAAGAACCAAACACAATAATGTATTGGGGATACTGGTACCTACGATCAATAATTTTTTTTACGATTCTTTTATTGCTGCTGTTGAAGAAGAAGCAAGGCAACATGGTTATTCGGTACTGATCATGCAGTCGCAGGATGACCTGAACATCGAAAAAAGTAACCTGAATATCTTCCGTAAAAATATGGTGGCGGGTTTGTTTGCTTCTATCTCAATTGAAACAGAAGATATTAATCCTTTTTATAAGCTGAATGAATTAAATACCCCGGTGATATTTTTTGACCGTGTGCCGGAATCAGATGGCTGCAACAAAGTATGCCTGGCCGATGCGCTCACCGGCCGGATGGCAGCAGAAGCGATCATCAAAAAAGGAAAAAAAAGGGTGTTGGCACTTTTTGGGCACCCACACCTGAGCATTACGCGTAAAAGACTGGAATCTTTTTTAGAAACCTTTAAAGAACACTCACCTGAAACTACTATTGACATACAGTTTCCGGAACAGCAAATACCTTCAAAGGAAGTAACCCTTGCTGCATTGGATAAACCCAATAAACCCGATGTGATCTTTTGCATGGGCGACCTGATCCTGATCGGTGTGATGTATGCCCTGCATGAGCGCAAAATGAAAGTGCCGGAAGATATAGCCGTGATCAGTATCAGCAACGGTTTTATCCCTACACAGTATGATCCCAAAATAACCCATGTAGAGACCAGTGGCTATAAACTGGGGAAGAAAGCATTTACACAAATGCTGGGCAGTTTGCAGGGCAATCAAACGATTGAAGAGGTATTTATCGAATCGGAATTGATCGAAGGAGGCTCCTTATAACAGGATTTTATTCTTATCTGCTATATTTTTCGGGCATGCATCGTAAACTATATATATACTCCTTATTGTTAGTGATAGCCTGGGGTTGCAGGAATGATAAAAATGTGATCGACAAGCTCATACTCAATTCAACAGTTAGCGGTGATCATCTGAATGACGCCAAAACAGGTCCCGACAGTACCGTTATCCTTTTCTTAAAATGGTACCGCGATAATGAAGAACGCCTGCAAAAATTTTATGTGGTAGGTGGCGGTCTTCCGGAAAGCGGAACTTTCTATTATATTGATTTCCCTGTTGCCGAAAGATACCTGGGTGAATTAAGGAGCAGCCGTTTTCTGTCGGATGCATTTATCAATGATCTGATGGCTTATTATCAACAATGCAACTTGTATTTAAAAAATCACCCTGTGGATGATGGGCCTCCACCAGGTTTTGAGGCTGATCTGATTATGAAAAGTCAGGATTATATGGATGTTTGGGAGAGTCTTGACCACCCGAAAAAGATCGAACAAAATATACAGGGAAATAACGCAGTGGTGCGCATTGCATTCAACGGTTATCATCATGAGACATACTTCTTATCAAGATCGCCTTCCCGATGGCTTATTGATTCGATTGGTGTTTCCTTTAAAACTTATCGCAAATATTCCTTTCAATAGCAGACACTGTGTAAAATACTATTATCGCTAATCCACTACTTCCAGTATACAAAATGAATAGGGCTCAATGACCAGGTATTCATAATCCGATCCTACAGTATGTCGTTGATCATTCCAATGGTCATATAATTTCACAGGCACGGCACCATGCACTTTAAAAGCGTACCAGGTTATGTAAGCTGCTTTTTTACTGTAATTAAACAGGCAATAAACTTTTTTATTGTCCCATGCACGAAGAAACCCGGCTACATGAATATTGTGCGGTGTTAACCAGGTAAGGTTTTTTTGATCGGCTATAACGGGTAATTTTTTTCGTAACCCGATTAGTTTTTGTGTGGCTGAGAATATTTTCTCCTCAATAGTATCTCTTTCTTCTGTCTTTTTATTCTTCTCCCAGTTAATAACCGGGCGATGCATCCACCGGTTATCATAACTCTTGCCGGGATCGTTCAGGTATGAGTAATCATTGGTGTAAGCCGCTTCATCTCCATAAAACAACATAGGGATACCGCCAATAAAGCAGGTTTGTGCCTGCATCATGATGATCTTTCGGATTGAAAATGCGATCTCATTCGGATCATTTTCTTCTAATGCTTTTTCAAGGCCACAGAGAGAGGCCAATGACCCGCTGATACGGGCATCCTGTGTTTTTGGATTGATAGAAAATAATGCGCCCCTGGCGGGTGAAGAAGGATGAACACCTGCATAATATTCTTTCAGAAATTTCCTGTGTTCATAAGCGTTAAAACCTGCGGCAGTAATGGAACTGTCTTCAAACCCTAAACCGATATCATCATGACAACGGGTATAGGTAAGCCAGGTGCTGCCAAACGGTTTCTGTAACAGATCATGCTGAGCAGCCAGCATCACGCGTGTATCGCCCGTTGCCAATGCATCCCATTGTAAAGCCATTTGCGTGGCATTGTAGGCAACATCACATTCTCTTCCTGTATAATTTCCGGTACCGAAATACTTCATGATCTCTTTGGGGGCTACAATGGCTTCGCCTAATAAAGCCATACCGGGAGATGCCACCTGCACGCATTGTTTGATCAATCG
>CBHRAM010000222.1:0-6266 GCA_966076165.1 uncultured Chitinophagaceae bacterium | reverse complement strand
TGGTGTAAAATTTGAATCGACTATAAAGAATAGTGTAACTGCTATTCAAACCCTGCACAGGGACGAGGCCTGGCGGCCCGAGCGGCAATGAGTCCCGATTAGCAGTGGTTTCAAATTCAAAAAGGAAAGCTAAAACACTAATATTAACCGATTCTCAACCCATCCAAACCGATATCCCCCTAAACTTAATAACCGCAAAAACGTCATAAGAAAGCGATAACCTATATTTGCGCCCATTAATCCCCACCAGATGAATAAACTATACGCTTGCCTTTTATCTATACTTACCTTATCCGGACCGGCTTTTTCACAAAATGACCCTGCGGCTAAAAAAGTACTCGATGCTGTAGGCAGTAAAGTAAAAGCAGCCAAGGGTATTACCGCCAGTTGCACCCTCAGTTCGTTTACCAGCAAGGGCAAACCCAATGGCAGCCAATCCATCTCCCTGCAGATGAAAGGGGAGAAATACCTGCTGAACCAGGGCAAGACCGAGATCATTTGCGATGGTAAGGATGTGTACCGCTTCGACGGGGAAAAGACCATCACCAAATCTGCGGTTGAAGAAAGCAGCCAAACCCTTAGTCCCGCTAAATTGCTGGCAGGGGCTTATGATAAGGACTTTACTTACAAATTGCTCCCTTCTGCCACTGCTTTCTATGAGATCGAAATGAAGCCCATCGATAACCGAAAGAATTTCCAGAAAGTGAACCTGTTTATTGATAAGGCCAAAAGCACTTTTGCCAAAGCAAGGATCCTCGATAAGAGCAATAACATCACCGAAGTAAAGATCGCCAACCTCAACCTCAACGCAGTTTTACCGGATACCAAATTTGTATTCAACAAAAGCAAATACCCGAAAGACGTAGAGATCCTCGATTAGGGAAAAACAAAATTTTAACAGGCCGGGCATAACAATGCCCGGCTTTTTTATATCTGTTATGTAAATTCAAAGTATGAAAACGGGATTGGTATTCTTCTTCTCATTGATTTTGGCCACCACACAGGCGCAATACACAGTTCGTCTCGTGGTAACCGATATTGCCACTCGTAAGTATGACGATGTGTATGTAACCGGCAACTTCAATAACTGGAACCCGAAAGACGAGAACTATAAACTCAAACCCTTTGGCGGCAACAGAAAGAGCCTAGTGATCAAAGACATTGCCCCGGGCACCTATGCGTTCAAATTCACCCGCGGAAGCATGGATAAACTGGAGACCACCGCAGATGGCAGGGATATTAACGACAGGGTATTGGAAGTGAACGGTGATCTCTCTCTCGATTTCACCATCCCCGGCTGGAAAGATGATTATCCCGAAATTCCCAAACGCTATACCGCCAGTCCGCAGGTCCGTTTAATGGATACCGCTTTTAATATGCCCCAGCTCAACCGCAAAAGAAGGATCTGGATCTATCTGCCCAAAGGATATGCCACATCATCCAAAATATACCCGGTACTATACATGAACGACGGACAAAACCTCTTTAACGAAAAAACGGCTACAGCAGGAGAGTGGGGTGTTGATGAATGTTTAGACAGCCTGCAGGCAAAACTCAATAAAGAATGTATCGTGGTAGGTATTGATAACGGCGGCAATAAACGTAACACAGAATACAACCCCTACGATAACCTGCAAAATGGAAAAGGAGAAGGCAAACTATATATAGATTTCCTGGCAACCACTTTGAAGCCTTATATCGACAGTAAATACAGAACCAAGAAAGGCCCCGAAAATACCTATATCGCCGGAAGCCAGTTAGGTGGCCTGATCAGCCTTTATGCTGTAATGCAATACCCACATGTATTTGGTGGCGCCGGTGTATTCTCTCCCGTATTTTATACAAGCCCCTTTATCTATAGTGATGCTGAAAATTTTGTAACACCCGGTATGCCTAAGATCTATTTATATGCAGGCGGAAAAGAAACCGCAACCGCAGTATCCGATCTCCAGAGAATGGGTGATATCCTCCAAAAGAAACCCAAATACAATATCCGCCGCGTAATCAGCCCCCTCGGCCAACCCAACGAAACCTACTGGCGACAGGAGTTTGCAGGGTTTTATAAGTGGATGATGAGTTTTGAATGAGTGTTTCCGAGCGGGACGCTAAAACGACCTGAACGGAAACAGCTAAACATGAAGTCGTGAGTCGTGAGTCGTGAGTCGTGAGTCGTGAGTCGTGAGTCGTGAGTGGCAAGGTGCTTGTAAAGTTACGAAAGCAAAAAAATGAGTATCCCCCAGCCGTAATTTTTAATTTCTAATTCTTAATTTTTAATTAATCACATAAGTGACTCCCTCAATCGCCAACTCCGTCTTCTCAAACACCCCTTTCGCCTCATCCAGAAACTCGTGCAGGTTTTCATATTTGCTGCTGAAATGGCCGATGAGTAAACGTTCGGCTGCTGCTTTTTGGGCAATGCTGGCCGCCTGTTCCGTGGTGGAATGATACCTTGATCTGGCCCTTTCTGCAAGGTCTTTCAGGTAGGTAGATTCATGGTAAAGCAAACTTACCTGACTTACTTTTGAACAGATAGTTTCATCATAGATCGTGTCTGCACAGAACGCATAGCTGCGGGGTGTTTTATTGGGAATGGTCACCGTCTCATTCTTGATGAGGGTGCCCTCTTTGGTCTCATAGTCATCTCCATTCTTCAAACGCTCATAATATACAGCGGGGATGCCCGATGCCAATACTTTTTCCTTATCGATCTTTCTCGGTTTCTTTTTCTCCCTGATCACAAATCCCCAGCAGGGGATCCGGTGCTGGGTGGCAAAACATTCCACCTGAAACTTTTGGGTATCCACGATCAGTCCTTCTTTTTCCAGTTTGTGAAAGATCAGCGGAAAGGGGAGGGTGGTATCGGCCACTTTCAGCTGCAGTTGAATAATCTCTTCTAGCTGCGCCGGGCCATATAAATGGAGTTCCTGCTCCCTGCCCAATAAACCCATACTCGTAACCAATCCGATCAACCCAAAATAATGGTCGCCATGCAGGTGAGAAATGAAAATATGATGGATCTTGCTCCTCCGGATCTTATACCGCGCCATCTGGATCTGGGTCCCTTCCCCGCAATCTATCAGGAATAACTGGTCGTTCAGGGTCACCACCTGTGCGGTAGGGTGCCTGTCGTACGCCGGTAGCGCTGAATTATTGCCAAGAATAGTAACGCCAAACATGAGAAGAATGTATTGCTTGCAACATTAAGCAAATTAGCCTGTTATGCTGCTAAAATGATGGAATTTCGTGGCAAGTTCTGTTGGAAGTCCATAGTCCATGGTTCATAGTCGATGGTCTTGGATTCAGAATGCTCACGAAATGATGGGATTTCTATTTGTGATCAATGCTTATGGGTTCGTAAATCGCTCAAAACCATGGAAATTCGTCGGGACTTCCAACCCTGGTCCACCCACCATGGACTATCGACTATGGACCATGGACGTTTTTGCCTAAAAAACCCCAATAAAATGGTGCTTTTTCCATTATATTCCCTACTTTTGCAGCCGATAAAAAAATAGAAGAAAACATTCCGGAGTCTTTTTAAACATTTTTAGATGCCTTATTTAACAATTGAGAAGAAAGCAAACATTTTTGCTGAATTTGGTGGAAAAGCCACTAACACAGGTTCTATTGAAGGTCAAGTAGCCTTACTGACCGTTCGTATTGCCGAGATTTCCAAGCACTTACAAGCTAACAAGAAAGATCATTCTACCCAGCGTGGACTGATGCAGATGGTTGGTAAACGCAAGCGTTTATTGACTTACATGCAGAAAACCAACCTCCAGGGATACCGTGCCCTGATCGAGAAACTGGGTCTGAGAAAATAATTGTCACCATCATGACAAAGGCTATTCCCAACTGGTATTTTAAAGCGGTTGGGAATAGTTATTTCTGTTAGTGTCTGTTTTTGCTTCCCCATTCCTTAACAAGGGCCACGAATAACCCCGTTTCCTACCCGCGTTCTTCGTTTCCCATATTACAAAAAGAGATTATGTTATCACAACCAATCAGTGTGAGTTTCGATTTAGGCGGTGGCCGTGAGGTTTTCGTCGAAACCGGAAAATTAGCCCGTCAGGCAGACGGCGCCGTAACTGTCCGCCAGGGCAATTGCGTTATTCTGGCTACCGTTGTAGCCAATAAAGACCCTAAAGAAGGGCAGGATTTCTTTCCTTTAAGCGTTGATTATCAAGAGAAATTTGCATCAGCCGGTCGCGTACCGGGTTCTTTCTTCAAGAGAGAAGCCAGGCTGAATGACTACGAAATATTGACCAGCCGTTTGATCGACCGTGCACTCCGTCCCCTGTTCCCTGAAGATTATCTGTGTGATGTACAGGTATTGATCAGCCTGGTATCAAGTGATGCAGAGGTATTGCCCGATTCATTGGCTTGTTTAGCCGCTTCAGCTGCTTTGGCTGTATCGGATATTCCTATCAAAGAGATCATCAGTGAAGTTAGAATTGCCCGTGTAAACGGTAATTTCATCGTAAACCCAACCCGTTCCGAACTGAAAGCCTCCGATCTGGAATTCCTGATCGCAGCTACTGAGAAGAACCTGATGATGGTGGAAGGTGAAGCCAAGGAGTGCGATGAGTCTGAACTGATCAAAGCCTTACAACTGGCACACGATGCCATCCGCATCCAGATCAAGGCCCAGGCAGAACTGAGAGACAAGAAGGGAATCACCACCAAAAGAGATTATAAAAAGCCCGCATCTGACGATGCAGTTATGGAAAAAGTGAACGCTTTTGCCAAAGACAGGGTGTATGAAATATCAAGAAAAGGGTCTTCTAAAAACGAGCGTTCCGAAGCTTACAGTGCATTGAAAGATGAACTGATCGCCAGCCTTGGTGAAGAAGCAACCGATCTGGAAAAGAAATTAGCCAAGAAATACTACGAAGACCTGAAATGGGAAGTGGTAAGGAACATGATGATCGACGAAAGGGTACGCCTCGATGGCCGTAAACTGGATGAGGTTCGTCCGCTGGCTATGGAAGTAGAACCCCTGCCAACTCCGCACGGTTCTGCATTGTTCACAAGAGGTGAAACTCAATCACTTACAACGGTTACTTTCGGAACTAAATTAGATGAATTGCTGCTCGAAAGTGCTGCAAAATCAGAATATACCAAGTTCTTCCTCCACTATAACTTCCCGCCATTCTCAACCGGTGAGGTGAAGATGATGCGTGGTGCAGGACGTAGGGAGATCGGCCACGGTAACCTGGCTATGCGCAGCTTGAAGCAGATGATGCCCGGCAGCGAATATGCTTACACGGTTCGTGTAGTGAGTGATATCCTGGAAAGTAATGGTTCTTCCTCTATGGCAACCGTTTGTGCCGGTTCACTGGCGCTGATGGATGCAGGTGTGCCTATCCCTAAACACGTAAGTGGTGTGGCGATGGGATTGATTACCCGTGCTGATGGTAAATATGCGATCCTGACCGATATCTTGGGCGATGAAGATCACCTGGGTGATATGGACTTCAAAGTAACCGGTACCCGTGATGGGATCTGCGGTGTACAGATGGACATTAAAGTGGATGGTTTGAGCATGGAAGTGATGATGGAAGCTCTCACACAAGCTAAAAAAGGACGTTTACATATCCTCGATGCGATGTATGAGTGTATGCCTGCTCCACGTGCAGAAGTGAAACCACATGCTCCACGTATGATCAAACTGATCATCGATAAGGAATTTATCGGTGCGGTGATCGGACCGGGTGGTAAAGTGATCCAGGAGATCCAGCGCGAAACAGGTGCTACCGTAAATATTGAAGAAGTAGGCAATACCGGTGAAGTAAGTATCTTCTCTGCATCCAAAGAAAGCCTGGATAAGGCCGTAACCTGGATCAAAGGCATTACTGCCACACCGGAAGTAGGCGATGTGTATGAAGGACCTGTAAAAGGCATCAAGGAATTCGGTGCTTTTGTAGAGTTCATGCCGGGTAAGCAAGGTTTATTGCATATCAGTGAGATCAGCTGGAAACGCCTCGAAACCATGGACGGACTGTTCAAGGAAGGGGATATGGTGAAAGTGAAACTGGTAGGTGTAGATCCCAAGACCGGAAAATTCAAATTAAGCCGCAAGGCATTGATGCCAAAACCTGAGTTCAAACCAAGGGAAGGTGAAAATGCTGAAGGATAAAATAATAACCGTAACTGGTTAAAATGGTTAAAAAGGGTTAAAGTGGTTAAAATACTACTTTAACCCTTTTAACTTTTTTACCCTCTTTTAACGATTTTAACCCCTTTAACCACCCATGAGTAATTAC
>CBHRAM010000221.1:0-6269 GCA_966076165.1 uncultured Chitinophagaceae bacterium | reverse complement strand
CATTATAAAAGATTCATGAAAAGATCATCTGTTTTTATCCTGCTTATCAGCTTTTGGCTTGCCTATTTTGTTTTATTCGTGATCATAACAGGCGTTTACCATAAACACAGCTTTGCAGAAACGAATATTGGCCCGGAAATGATAGGTGCCCTAACAAATCATTTTCTCTAAAAAAGCCCCGAAGTCAAGGTTCCTTTGCCAATCAGGCCTATCTTCAGCCTATACCCTCCCATTTTGAAGACATATTTGGCCTGTTTGCATATCTCTTCCTTCGAAACCCGATCAATGAGAGACCTTTGTTCACTTTTTAGATGGTAATCCGAAATCATGAAAAAGTCTTTTATCATTTTATTACATATTGGTTTCTGGGCCTGCTATGTTGCGTTAATATCCATCATGCTGGGCGTTTATTACAGAAGCAGTTTGTATGGAAGCAGCCAGGATTCGCGGATCATGAATGCGTTTAAGACAATTTTCTTTTTTGTGTTGCTGCCATCCCTTATCTCATATTTCTTATATTATTATCGATTGTTCCCTAAATACCTGCAACAAAAAAAGTATTTTCTTTCACTGATCTATGGACTATTGATCTCGGCCATTGCTTCAGTGCTGGGGTATATCCTGTTGCGGTATTTTATTGAAACCGGAAGTATCCGGGATATGGATAAAAACGGGGCCAATGGCCGTTCCACCGCGATCAGGGTTATCATTATCATGACCATCATCAGTTCTATCAGCGGAATAGTGGCGCTGGTGATCAAGGGGTTTGTAACCTGGGTTACCGAGATCAAGCTGAAAGAACAGTTAACGGAAAAAACGCATGCGATGGAAATGGCCTTGATCAAATCGCAACTGGATCCGCATCTTTTGTTCAATACCATCAATAATATTGACTCATTGATCCTGAAAGATGCCGTGGCTGCTTCTGATTATTTGAATAAATTATCTGATATCATGCGGTTCATTCTTTATGAAACAAAGGGTGACAGCATTTCTCTTTCCAGAGAAATCGAATACATAGATAAATACATCGCATTGCAAAAGATACGAACCGCAAACGAACAGTATGTTCATTTTACCGTAACCGGCCTCATTGATAACCGGTCTATCGCACCCATGGTCTTTATTCCCTTTATTGAAAATGCTTTTAAACACGCCAATAACAAGAAGATCGAAAATGCCATTACGGTGAATATTGTGATCAAAGAAGACAGCGTACAGTTGTTATGCGAAAACAAATTTGATCCCAATGTAAAAGTGCAGGAAACAATTGGTGGCTTAGGTAATGAACTCATCGTTAAACGACTGAACCTGATCTATGCAGATAAGCATACACTGGAAGTACACAAAACAAACGAATCATACCATATAAACCTTCTCATACACAATGGATAAATACAGCTGCATCATAATAGAAGATGAGCCCCTTGCACTTGAAAAAACGAGAGATTTTGTAAACAAGGTCCCTTTTTTACAGTTAAGTGCCACATTCGACAATGCACTCACCGGGCTTGCTTATTTGAACAATAACAAAGTAGATGTGCTTTTTTTAGACATCAACATGGATGAATTAACCGGTATAGAATTACTGGAAAGTTCGAAGATCAACAGCCAGGTGATCATCACAACCGCTTACCAGGAATATGCGTTAAAAGGATATGAACTTCAGATCACCGATTATCTGCTCAAGCCCTTTACCTTCAACCGTTTTTTGCAGGCTGTGAACAAAGCACAGGAAAATATCGTAAAGCGCAGTTCGGATGCCCAGCCCGAATTCATCTTTGTAAAGACAGAAAACCGTCTGGAGAAGGTCATGATCGACGAGATCCTGTACATAGAAGGCATGAGGGATTACCTGAAGATTCATACCACATCCAAAAAGATCATGACACTGCAGGGTTTTAGCGAGTTTGAAAAGCTGATCCCTTCAAATCTCGTTTGTCGTGTACATAAATCGTATATGGTCTCCCTTAACAAAATTGAATCTATTGAACGCAGCAGGATCAAAATTGCAGATCAGCTGATCCCTATTTCGGATACTTACAAAGAGGCCTTCTTTCAGCACATCAATAATAAGCCCTGATCTCCCCTGCCGCTTGCAGATCAAACCCGCCGGAATGAAGACATCACAGGCGGGTTTGCATATCCCAATTGTAAGCCCTTTCGCTTCCTTCTACTTTTGTTCGAGTTAAATAAATCAATCACCTCAACAAAAAATTATGAAGAAGTTATTACAAACCGGACTGATCCTTAGTATCTTATTCCTATCTGCAAATGCATTTAGCCAGGAAAGTCCCAAAACTTATTTAGATCCCGTACTGAACCTCGTGGGCACCAACTTCAATTATGGGAATGCAAACAATAGTTTGAAGGACTATAAAAAATCAGTGCTGGGCGCACAGGTGGGTGTAACTTTTCAGGCAGGTATTACACCGGCCTTTTCCCTTGTATCCGAATTCTATTTTATGATGAAGGGTGGTAAATTAAATGTAAATAACCCGCTAACCACCCATGAAAGAACGCTTCGTTTGTATACACTGGAATTACCTGTTCTTGCCCGTTTTCATTTTGGTAACGTTTATGCAAATGCGGGTCCATCCATTGCCTATAACCTGAATGGCACCCAGAAGATCAATGATGTGTCCACGCATATTTCCTTTACCAATTCCGGCGAAGCGTTTAAGCGGCTGGATGCAGGTGTACAGGTGGGCGGTGGGTATATGTTTCCAATGGGGCAGAAAAGACTTGCTTTGGATATCAGATACTGTTATGGACTGACCAATATCTCCACAGACAAAGAATTGTATAACCGTTCACTGATCGTAAGTATCCATTTTTCTAAAGCCTGGAGAAGCAATCCCCTTGCAAAAAACAGAAATTTATAAGATCCATCCTCAGCCTATCTGAGTGTATTCAATCAAAACAACCAAGACCTACTTATCAATCATCAAAGATGAAAGCAAATCATTCAATCGGTCATTCAGCAATGATCACAGATACATCAACGCAGCGGGCACACATGAGTCCGTTGCGAAAGACCTCGCTCATAGCAGGTATCCTTTATCTGCTCACTTTTGTATCAGTTCCTACTCTTGCCTTATATGGTTCTATACATAACCCAAACTATCTGCTTGGAGTGGATACTGATACACCGGCGATCATTGGAGGGATCCTTGAGATCATTGTGGCCCTGGCGGGCATCAGCACTGCCGTTGCATTGTATCCGGTGCTCAGAAAACAGAACGAAAGTCTCGCACTTGGCCTGGTAGCAGCACGCATTCTGGAATCCGGTACCATCTTCGTAGGTGTAGCTTTTCTTTTATCGGTGGTAACTTTAAAACAGGCAGGAGCAGGTGCAGATAGCCTGGCTACCAGCCATGCACTGGTTGCTTTTTATGACCGGATCTTTTTACTTGGACAAAGTTTTATGCCTGCCATCTGCGATCTGCTATTAGGTTTTTTACTGTATCGTTCAAAATTGGTACCCCGCTCCCTTTCTCTCATCGGAATTATCGGTGCGCCGGTACTTCTTGCCGGTTATCTGGCTGTGATGTTTGGGCTGATCGGTCAACATGCACCGCTTGCAGGCTTATCTGCTGTGCTGGTTGCATTATTTGAGTTTTCGCTCGGAATCTATCTTGTTGTGAAAGGTTTCAAACCCTCTCCAATTACTGCCGGATAGATAAAATTCACATTGCGTTTTCTGCTTTAACATTTAGCATCGTACCTGTTGGGGCATTATGGCATTACTACAAATACCGTCTGTTTCTCCAATTGAAAACAGGGAAATTTCGTACCTCAGTTAGTGCTTTTATTCCTGCGGCTATTAAACACAGCGATAAGCAGCAATGGCAGGCTTATAGCAAGGACCCACCACCAATCCTTGTTGCTGACAAAGGCCGTTTTTACGATTACCGCATTAAAAAAAACGAGTATCACAATAATCATTCTTGCTATTGAGGGATCATTTTTTTGTATAGGCATGATTTACTGTTTATATGACAGAAATATGGATGGTCTTTCCCGGTGTAGCATCCGGGCACCTGTATTTTCCTTAATTCAATGGGTTGTATTTTGAAACAATCAGCACCCATTTATTGGCTTTCTCATTAAGTTGTTCAATATCATCACTGACATTGTAATGAGATTCATAAAAGGGTATCCGGATTGCTATTCCATTATTTTTAAACCGCAGGAACAGCATAATACTTTTTAAAAATGCAGGCAATCCCTTTTTCTTTAATTCTCCGGCATTGATACTGCTGTATTGTCTGACGATACTGCAACTGTCTATCTGTCCGAGATCAATGATCATACAGGATTGCCTGTATGTTGATTTTCGGAAGAACAAAAGCTTTCCTTTTCGTTTATCCATAGCTATGATGGATCCCGATAATTCATCTTTATTTGAGAAAACCAGGTTTCGGGCTTTGCCAAATCTTGTCATATTCCAAATACCATTCATTTTTTTATTAAAATATTTGAATATGGGGACGATAATTGTAGTCATATTGAATGATTTTTATTTGCGAATCAATAATTACCGGGCGGAACAGGTTCCGATCAGGTATTATTATTACAGTTTATTCGAAATCGTTTTGAAATTTCGCAACACTGCAAATGCATTTTTGCAGAAAGCATAAAACAAAGGGGGCCGCTGTAACGTGATCTTTAGGCCGGGGTAGACGACTTAAAAGCCTTAAAGCTTGAGAAATAGAAAAGTGCTGCCGTAAATGGCATAAATTCCGTAAAAGAACAGGTAAAACAATCGCGTGTATCCAGTACTAAAAAATACCTGTTAAATGGTAAAGAGGTGATATGTTGTTGATTATTTACCATGCAGTACACAAACATAACAATCTGAACGTATACGAATAGTTAAAATAAAAATGGACAAACGTCAAATCCGGAATAGGGGGCTCAACGTGATCGGATTTTGCAACCTATTCCCATGAATCAGCTATTTTGTTTTTATACTCCTTTTCAAGTCTTTTGGTACGCAGGTAATCCTTATAATTCATAAACGAAAAGCCTCGTTTTTTGTTTTCCATTGCCGCATCAAACATCATTTTATAATGCTTCGAGATGACTATCTGAGCCTCACGATATGAAAAAGACGGGTCATATATATGTGCCGGTTCGGCCCCGGAACCATTTAGTTCAAGAATAGATATCCCCTTGCCGGCTTTTAATTCATCAATACTGTTACACCGTAAATCAAACCTGCCGTAATAAAACCCTTCAATTTGCGTAGAGATGGCATCGATTACAGAAGTCAGGCGCTCATCAATAATATGATTATAATTGAGGAACATAGCACCCCGGACATGGTTGCCATAAGGTACTAACACAAGTTCCTCCCCCCTGGGCAGCACCTGATCAAAATTGATCCCCCGGTTTTCTTGTAAACGGGAGCATTGTAAAAATGAGCGATTATCCTGTTTGATCAGATCCCTGACACGCAACCTGCCGTCACCTGTAACCGATAATAATTTCTTAAAAGTTACAGAGGTAATCCGGCCCTTGTTGCAGGAAGGGTGTCTTGTGTAAAAGATACTTAGTTCTATAGGTGAATCAATATAGGATTGAATGATAAAAGGCACTTTTACAGCCTCTCTATATCGGGTCAGCTCATTAATATCATTTACCTTTTTTACGCCCCATCCCCTCTCACCTCTGTCAGGCTTTGCAATGACGGGGAATACAATAGCGGCCTGTTTCAGGCTGTTCAGAATTTCATGGATATCAAGATCAGGATTTACCAATATGGTAGGCGGAAAAGAATTTTTCGGCAGCAGTTGAAAAATGCTCCATTTACTTTCGAAGAACATTCCGCCGGTTTCAATAGAGGGATTGGCTGCCGAAAAGAAAAAAAATGACCTGGCCCTGATGGACAAAAAGATAAAATAAAAACTTGCCGGAAAATAAACAGCCCACATTGGCCAATACTCCCAACTAGCCAGACGGATCAGCCTGGCCCTTAAGCGGTATCTAAAAAGTTTCCAGATCCCGGAAGGATATATAGCCAGTTGTTTTGAGGAAGGACTGCCGGAGGAAAGCGTTTCAGAATTTTTCATTCGGATTATTGGGTATTAGACATCCGGAATGCTTGATTGACATCAACGGTGAATGGGATCCTTTCAATGCTGCGGGACTGATTAAAAAGATCGTAATAACTAAATTCTGCATTGGCAAAGGGCGTGACCTCAATAAAAGAGTAACTAAGGGTTTTTATTTTTTCTGAACGGTTCATAAAAAACCCATTGACA
>CBHRAM010000220.1:0-6307 GCA_966076165.1 uncultured Chitinophagaceae bacterium | reverse complement strand
CGTTTGATCCGCTCTGCAAAAGTGGCCTGCAGGTTATCTACCATCTTCACCATATACTCTTTTGCCTCAGGTTTGAAATATTTCTCTACATACAGTTCACCCACCAGATCGCCAAGCATCCTGTCTATCAGGCTGCTCATACGCTGCCAGCGTGGTGTTTGCACTTTTTGTCCGCTTTGTATACTGGTAAATTCAAAATCAGCTTTTACAAATGCATCACTTAAATAAGGGGCAGCTGTTTTGATCAGGTTCCAGCGCAGGTAGCTTTTCCATTCTGCTGCAGGAACGGTTTCCAGCATCTCATTCACTTTCTTTAAAAAAGAAGGATTGCTTACTAATATGCTGTCTGCACCCAGTATTTTTGAATCCGTCAGTATCGCTGCCCAATCCATATGTGAGGTAGTGGCACTCAGGTCCTTTACAGCAAACTTGTTATAGGTAGCATTCGGATCACGCATTTGTATACGGCTCATTTGTGCACCTGCCAAAGTTGTTTCAATTTTCAAAACAGCAGCAGCGCTGGCAGCAGCCGTTGCTGCATCTTCACCTACCAGGGCAAACATTTTCTGGAGATATACTTTATACCCATTGCGGATCGTAAGGCTGCGTGGGTCACTGTTCAGGTAATAATCTCTGTCGGGTAAAGTTGTTCCTCCCTGACTAACATTGGGTATATACTTCATTACATTCTTCCTGTCGGGGCCAACACCCATTCCAAACAAGGGACTTCCCGCACCACTCACGCGTAAACTAATGATCTCGCGGATCACATCAGCGCCATTACTCACTTTAGAAAGCCTGTCAAGATCAGCTTTAATAGGCTGGTAACCTTTGGCTTCAATGGCGGCACTATCCATACCGCTGGCATAAAAATCACCGATCATCTGTGTCTTACGATCTCGGGTGGTTTTTTTAGCTGATTCTTCGAGTAGGGTCTGGAGACGTTTGGAACTTTCTTCGCGCAGTTCATCAAAACTGCCCCAACGTGTTTTAGAGGCCGGTACCGGGTTATTCTTTACCCAGTTGCCATTGGCATAACCATAAAAATTATTACCGGGTTTTATTTTCAGGTCCATATTGGACTTGTCAATATATTTCCTGGTCTCTTTGGGAAGATGGCTGTCGGTGCCCGCAAAAGATGCGGCACTGATCAGCAATAATCCACCGGCCAGTAATCGGGGGGAAATAACAGTTTTCATCATAAGTTTATTTTGAGGAGGCTCAATTTACTGATTTGAGCAGAAAGAAGCTTTGCTAAATGTATGAATGGATTAAATTACACCCATGAACCCCCACCAAATGAAAAAGAGCCTTAATACCCTGTTTCTTGTCCCTTGTTTTCTTGTACTGATTACATCCTGCAGCATGCAGAAAAAGATCGCCAAAGAAGCCAGGCAGGATATTTTAACTAACGCTGATTTTCTGCCTGCCCATGTAGGCATTAGTTTATACGATCCTTCTACGCAGCAATATCTATACAATTATCAGGCAGATAAATTTTTTATACCCGCCAGTAATACCAAACTGTTCAGCTGTTATGCAGCCATGAAATACCTGGGCGATAGCCTGCTGGGGATCCGCTATGTAGATAAAGGAAATGGAACCATCGAAGTAGAAGCCAATGGCGATCCCAGTTTTCTGCACCCCAATTTCAAAACACACCCGGTGCTTGATTTCTTAAAGAAGCAAAATAAGATCCTGCTTACCGATGAGAACTGGAAGGATAATGCATTTGGTTCGGGCTGGACATGGGACGATTACAACAGCGATTATATGGCAGAAAGAAGTATGATGCCGGTTTATGGGAATGTTGTAAATTTTTCGCAGAAAGGAAGCTTCAAAGCCTATCCTTCTTTATTTCAAAAATCCCTGGAAGAACTTGTTGCCAATGCAAAAGGTGGATTTAGTATCAGAAGGGATTTTGCATCCAATCAATATTCACTCAGGCCTTCTAATAGTAAACTCAGTTCCGTTGATGTTCCTTTGTATACTACAGGTAATAAAGCAACGGTTCAATTGCTGAATGATACGATCGGTAACAAAGTAGAACTCGCCCACTTTAAACTGGATCGCCTTCCCGATGTAAGGAAAGTATATTCCCAGCCAACCGATTCTTTACTAAAGATCATGATGCATGTAAGCGATAATTTTTATGCGGAACAATGTCTGATGATGGTGAGTAATGAGCGCTTAGGTTTTATGAATACCGCTAAGATCATCGACACACTGTTAAAAACAGATCTGGCAGATCTTCCCCAAAAACCCAGATGGGCAGACGGCAGTGGCTTAAGCCGGTATAATCTTTTCTCGCCGCAGGACTTTATCACCCTTCTTTCCAAAATGAAAAATGAATTCAGCTGGACCCGTATCACCAATATCATGGAAACCGGTGGCACAGGTACGATCAGCAGTTATTATAAAAATTATGCCGGCCGCATCTATGCAAAAACCGGAAGCCTCAGCAACGTGATCGCCCTGAGTGGTTATATCACAACAAAAACAGGAAAACAATTGATCTTCTCCGTACTGGTCAACGCGCACCAGGCACCTGTTGCCAATATCAGAAAGGGAGTTGAGAAATTTTTAACGGCAATAATGGATAAGTACTGACCCCTGCACTCCCTCTGCCTACGGCATCTCCCCCTAAAAGGGGGAGAGAATTATGAGGTTGGCACTAGTTATAATTGTAAGTAATAATAACATTCAAACTTCCCTCCCCTCCCAGCGGAGGTGTCCGCCAAAGGCAGGACGGAGGGGTTCAGCGCCCGAACATTCTGTCTAAATAATCTTCCTTAAATTCCAGATAAGTAGGGCTCCCCGTTGGTGTTACATTCGGACTGCTGCAGGTAAACAGATCTTCAACCAGAGCCAGCATTTCTTTTTGAGTTAAAGACTGCCCGGCTTTAATGGCCTGTTGCCTTGCCATACACCTGATCAATTTCTCGCGTTTACTGAATTTGATATCGCTGCTGAAATGTTTGAATTGTTCTATCAGTAATTCAATGGAATGTTTTTCATTGCCCGGTAACACATCTGCCGGGATCCCTTGTATCACAAAACTGTTATTGCCAAAAGGTTCTACCTGGTAACCGATAGATTGTAATTCAGGCAAGAGATCCGTAAGCAAAGAAACATCTGCGCCCGCCAGCTCAAGCGTTACAGGAAATAAACTTTTCTGTGTGGCCATATGTTGCCCATGTGCTGCCACACTATACCGTTCATACAAAACCCGCTCATGCGCCAATTGCTGATGCACCAAAAGAAAACCACTGTTGGTGGAGGCAATGATATAGGTATTGTGCAACTGTAATAAAGTGGTATCCGGTAAAACGTATAAACCGGTTTTGAGTTTTGAGTTTGCGGTCTCGAGTTGTTGTGGCAACTCGCGTTCTGCGTTCAGCGTTGAGCGTTCAGCGTCCACAGGGGTATAAAACTCTTTCCAGTGTTTCAACTCACTCTTCTCACTCTTATCATTCCGCTCAATAAAATGTGCCTGGTTCTTTTGGGTGAATGTTTTAAAAAGATTGGAAGAGGATGCAAGGTCTTTCTTATCGGTTGTAAACGGCTTACTTACTGCATCCAGTCCCTGTATCTCGGCATTCAAGGTAAAATCAAGGGAAGGGGCAATACTGAATTGAGCCAATGCATGCTTCACAGCAGCCTGCACAAATGCATAAATGATCTTCTCGTCTTCAAACTTGATCTCCTGTTTGGTGGGATGAACATTGATATCCACCTGTGAAGGATCAAGATCGATATACAATACATAACTCGGAAAACTGTCTTTGGCAATCATCTCATCAAACGCACTGTTCACCGCATGGTTCAGGTAAGCGCTTTTGATGAAACGGTTGTTCACGAAAAAATATTGATCACCTCTTGTCTTTCTGGCTGTTTCGGGTTTGCCTACAAAGCCATAAATATTCATGTAATCAGTTTCTTCATTCACACTCACCAGTTTGGCATTGTATGAATTACCTAAGATCTGAACGATCCGCTGTTTTAGACTTCCGGCTTCGAGGTGAAATACTTCCTGACCATTACTCTTCATGGAAAAAAAGATGGCAGGGAAAGCCATAGCTACGCGGATAAACTCATCTACAATATGCCGCATCTCTGCCGCATTGCTTTTGAGAAAATTTCTCCGGGCAGGAACATTGAAGAAAAGATTCTTCATGCTGATACTGGTGCCCGCAGCACAGGCACAGGCTTCCTGTTTTACTACCTGGCTATTCTCTATCTCTATATACGTGCCTAATTCATCCTCCTCGCGCCTGGTTTTCAATTCCACCTGTGCAACCGCAGCAATGGATGCCAATGCCTCGCCGCGAAAGCCCATGGTCTTTATACGGAACAGGTCCTCAATATTCCGGATCTTACTGGTGGCATGCCGTTCAAATGCCATTCTTGCATCGGTCTCGCTCATGCCCTTGCCATTATCGATCACCTGTATCAATGCCTTACCCGCATCAACTACTACCAGGTGGATCTCAGTGGCGCCCGCATCAGCAGCATTTTCCAATAATTCCTTTACGGCACTTGCCGGCCGCTGGATCACTTCTCCCGCCGCTATCTGGTTCGCTATATTATCCGGTAATAATTGTATGATATCCGCCACTCAATTCCTTGTTTGATAAAGTCTGCAAAAATAGTACATAACACCCACACACAGCCCCCCAGCCCCCTGAAGGGGAGCGAAAGATGGGTTTCTTTCGCAAAGCAGTTGCTCTTGATATATCAAAATTCTTATCTAAAAAACAAGATTAACTCCCCCTTTAGGGGGCTGGGGGGTATATTTGCCCTCAAATTTTAAAGCAATGGAATTAAGCGCAGATATCCAGAAATTACCCCGCCATTTTGTACCCAAGAACTTTACCGTAACCGATTGGGAATCGCTGGAACCCTTTTTTAAAGACCTTTCTGAAAGACCTCTCAACTCAGCTTCCGACCTGGAACAATGGCTGAAGGATATGAGTGAAATAGAAGCCGTAGTTAGTGAAGATGCTTGCTGGCGCCAGATCAAAATGACCTGCGATACCACCGATAAAGCATTGGAAGATGCTTTCACCTATTTCTGCATGGAAATACAGCCCAAACTGCAACCCTATGCCGATCTGCTTAACCGCAAACTGGTAGCCTGTTCTTTTACCAAAGAACTGGATCAGAAAAAATACTTCACCTATCTCCGTAGCGTAAAAAAGAATATTGAATTGTTTCGCGAAGCCAATATCCCATTGCAATCAGAATTGAGCGTCATGCAGCAGCAATATGGCGCCATTGCGGGTAAGATGACGGTAGAAGTGAACGGAAAAGAATATACCCTGCAACAGGCGGCTAAATTTTTAGAAAGCCACGACCGTGCCTTGCGCGAAGAAGTATACCGTAAGATCCAGGACCGCCGTTTACAGGATCAGCAGGCCATGCACGATCTCTATTCTCAACTCATTCAGAAAAGAGATGAGGTTGCCAAAAATGCAGGCTTCGCCAATTACCGCGATTACAAATTTGTAGAACTCGGTCGCTTCGATTATACCAAAGAAGACTGCTTCCAGTTTCACGAAGCCGTAAAACTGCATGTGCTGCCCTTGATCGAAAAGATCTATCAGAAGAAAAAAGAAAAATTAGGCCTTGATACCTTACGCCCATGGGATACAGAAGCAGAACCCGAAGGCATTGAACCCCTGAAGCCCTTTACCGATGGGAAAGACCTCTACGAAAAGTCGGTAAAATGTTTTGAAGAGATGAACCCCTTCTTTGCCGATTGCCTGCGAAAGATGAACGAGCTAAAACATTTTGATCTCGAAAGCCGCAAAGGCAAAGCACCGGGCGGGTATAATTGTCCGCTCACAGAAAGTGGTGCGCCGTTTATTTTTATGAATGCTGCCGGACAAATGAGCGATGTTACCACCATGGTACACGAAGGTGGCCATGCCATTCATTCCTTTCTCGCACACAAACTGGAATTAAGTGCTTTCAAAGAATACCCCATGGAGATCGCCGAAGTGGCCAGCATGGCAATGGAATTGTTCAGCATGAACCATTGGGAAGCATTTTTTGATAATGCAGAAGACCTTAAACGCGCAAAAGAACATCAGTTGGAAAGAACCATCACCATCTTCCCATGGATCGCGATCATAGATAAGTTCCAGCACTGGGTTTATGAAAATCCTCAACACACTATTGAAGAAAGAACCAACAAGTGGATGGAGATAGGAAAAGAATTCTCAACCAGCAGTATCGACTATACCGGGCTCGATGCTTACCGACGCATTGGCTGGCAGCGTCAGTTGCATTTATTTGAAGTGCC
>CBHRAM010000219.1:0-6318 GCA_966076165.1 uncultured Chitinophagaceae bacterium | reverse complement strand
TTTCTTCGCCTTCAAAATCTTCAGGGCGGCCCATGCTTTCAATGATCTTGTTCACATCTTCTTCTGTAATGCAGGTGCTGCCTTTTTTCAGGCTCTCGCCAAACAGCTCTGCAATACGTCCTTCAATATCATTAATGATCTCATCGCGACCCTCCTCGTTGGCAAAGAACCTGCGCAGGCTTTCCACATACTGTTTCAGCATGTCGTAAGCAGACTCCTCAATAGGAATCACCCTGCCCTGGAAGTTTATATTAATTACCTTTTTCATGGTCTGTCAATTTTATAGTTGGTTAAGGTTGGGGTTGGGTTTCTTCGGATGATGAATAAGGTGCCGGTTGGGTAAGCGCATGAACGGCATCGGCCAGTTCCTGCCAGGTGCGTTCGAGTTCGCCATAGAATTCGAGGCCTTTATCTGTCATCACGAAATATTTACGTGGCGGTCCGCTGTTGCTTTCTACCCAGCGGTAGGTAAGTAATCCTGCGTTCTTCAATCTGGTAAGCAGGGGATACAAGGTTCCTTCCAGAATGTGGAGGTTGGCCGATTTCATCCTTTCTACCAGATCTGAGGGGTACACTTCCCCCTGGCGTATGATGGATAAGATACAAAACTCCAACACGCCCTTTCGCATCTGACTTTGTGTGTTCTGAATGTCCATAACCCGAGTTTTTGGGGCCGCCCTGAAATGGCAAGTATTGTGGCGGCCTGTTATTAAATGAATGCCTGAGAGTTTTAAGTAGTAAGTGATAAGTTTTAAGTAAATGCCTTTGTTTTGAATTTGCTCCGACTTAAGACTTACAACTTAAAACTTACAACTTTATGCTAAGTGCCTTCTTACCATTCTGGCCCTTCTGCTGCGTTCTACGTTCCAGAGGTCTGCAGCACAAAATATGGTTTTGTGGTTTACAGTGGGTGCATCAACAGCAATGGTTTCTTTTACTTCTTTAACCAGGTTTTCAAGTTGTGTTTTACCCAGTGTTTGAAAGAAGGTTCTGTTTTCCGTTTTCATGATCTTTTTTATTAAAAGTTTTTAAATGATTCTTTTGAAGAGGTTCGAGGTTTTTCTTTTGTTTCTTTCTCTCATTCCCTTTGACAACACAAAGATGGGGATTTATTTGGTACTATGCAACACACAGTACCATGTTTTTTTCAGTAATCGGCAGAGGATAGTATTTGATTTATCATAAATCATTAATAATCAATTGTTTACAAAATATTTGATTTTTAGAGAAATGGTGAGCGGTAGATATTGAAGGATGAATGGCGATTTCTATAAATACCCGGAAATCAGTCAGAAAATATTTATCGTAAAAGTACGATTATTCAAAAAATCTGCTTTTCTTTGCTATATCGTAAAAAAACGATAAACCAATGGCAACAGCAAAAACAGGAGAGTTTACGCAGGCAGAGCAGGATCTGGCTGCATTTGCCAAAGCTTTGGCACATCCGGCTCGGATCGCCATCCTTAAGATCCTGGCAGAACAGAATGCCTGTATCTGCGGAGAGATCGTGGAGGTATTACCGCTGGCACAATCTACCGTTTCGCAGCATTTGAAGGAATTGAAGAATGCGGGACTGATCAAAGGCACCGTAGAAGGCCCGAAAAGCTGTTACTGTATTAACTGGGAAGCTTTTGAAAAGATCAACAGTGAATTCAGTTTCTTATTCACTTCATTAAAAACACAGAATGCGAAATCCTGTTGTTAAACACTGAACTAACCGCGCCCTTGCGCCTTTGCGTGCAAATAATTCACGCAAAGGCGCAGAGGCGCAATGAGAACCGAAAACAAAAAATTACCGATATGCAAACCGACAATCAATTAAAAGAACTCGTAAAAGAAAAGTACAGTGAGATCGCAGAGCAATCCCGCGAACAAAATGCCTCATCCTGCTGTGGCGCAGGTGGCTGCAGTACAGAAGTATATAACCTGATGGCAGATGACTATACAAAACTGAAAGGCTATAATGCCGATGCAGACCTGGGTTTGGGTTGCGGCCTGCCTACTGAATTTGCAAAGATCCAGAAAGGTAATGTGGTGATCGATCTGGGCAGTGGTGCCGGTAATGATTGTTTTGTGGCCCGTGCCTTTACAGGAGAGACCGGAAAAGTAATTGGGATTGATTTTACTGAGAAGATGATCGAGAAAGCAAGGATCAATGCAGAAAAACTCGGCTATCATAATGTAGAGTTCCGTTTGGGCGATATTGAAAAGATGCCGGTAACTTCTGATGTAGCCGATGTGGTGGTGAGCAATTGTGTGCTCAACCTCGTTCCCAATAAATTCAATGTATTAAAAGAGATCTACCGTGTATTAAAACCCGGAGGCCATTTCAGTATCTCTGATATTGTATTGGAAGGCGAATTACCCGCACAGTTAAAACAGGCAGCAGAAATGTATGCGGGCTGTGTATCGGGTGCCATTCAGAAACAGGTGTACCTGGAACTGATCTCAGCAAATGGGTTTACCAATATTACTGTGCAGAAAGAAAAAGTCATTACTATACCGGATGATATCCTGATCAATTATATCAGCCAGGAAGAGATTGATCTGTTCAGAAATAGTGAAATGGGTATCTATAGTGTTACGGTGTATGCAGAAAAACCCCTCGTGAAAGAAGCCTGTTGTGCTCCGGGATGTTGTAACTGATTTTAAAACTGCGCCTTCGCGCCATTGCGTGAATTATTTGCACGCAAAGGCGCAAGGGCGCAATTAAGGCCGCTTATGAAAATAATTCCACTCCTTCCCGAACACTGGGAAGCCGTTAAGAAAATTTATGAAGAAGGCATTGCCACCGGTAATGCCACATTTCAAACTTCTGCACCCACATGGGAAGAATGGGACACGGCACATGTTGCCAAACCCAGGTTAGTGGCAGTTGAAAACAATGAAGTACTCGGCTGGGCAGCTATCACACCCGTAAGCGGAAGATGTGTGTATGCCGGTGTGGGTGAAGTAAGTGTGTATGTAGGTGCCAATGCAAGAGGAAAAGGTGTGGGCAAACAATTGTTACTCGCACTGATCGAAGAAAGTGAAAAAGAAAATTTCTGGACCTTACAGGCCGGTGTGTTCCCTGAGAACAAAGCGAGCCTTGCCATCCATGAAGCCTGTGGTTTCCGCATTATCGGAACAAGGGAAAAGATCGGTAAGATGAAGGGTGTTTGGCGTGATACGGTCTTACTGGAAAAAAGAAGTGATAAATTTTAATGTAAAGAAAGGATATGTCTGCAAACAATTGTGCACCCGCCAGTGAAAGAAAAAAACTAAGCTTCCTCGATCGTTATCTTACCCTTTGGATCTTTTTGGCAATGTTGCTGGGCGTAGGCATGGGTTATTTTCTTCCATCCTCATCCGGTTTTATCAATTCCTTTTCCAGTGGCACCACCAATATCCCTTTGGCCATTGGTCTGATCTGTATGATGTATCCGCCATTGGCTAAAGTGCGTTATGAAAAAATGCATGAGGTATTTAAGAATACCAAAGTATTGACGGCCTCACTTTTATTGAACTGGATCATCGGGCCCGTCCTGATGTTTGTTTTAGCCATCACTTTGTTACGAGGTTACCCCGAATATATGATCGGCCTGATATTGATTGGCCTGGCCCGTTGTATTGCCATGGTAGTGGTATGGAATGAACTCGCAGAAGGGAACAGGGAGTATGCTGCAGGGCTGGTTGCTCTCAACAGCATCTTCCAGGTACTATTATATAGTGTGTACGCTTATCTTTTTATTACAGTATTTCCTCCTTTATTCGGTATTAAGGGACTAGAAGTAAATATCACTATTGCAGAGATCGCAAAAACAGTAGGTATTTATCTGGGCATTCCCTTTGCCGCAGGTTTTATCAGCAGGTACACTTTGATCCGTATAAAAGGCGAGGAATGGTTTCAGCAAAAATTTGTTCCGTTCATCTCTCCCATTACATTGATCGCTCTTTTGTTTACGATTGTAATCATGTTCAGCCTAAAGGGCCAACTGATCGTCCAGATCCCTTTTGATGTGATCCGCATTGCTATTCCGCTGGTGATCTATTTTGCGATCATGTTCCTGGCGAGTTTTTTTATTGGCAAATACCTTGGGGCAGACTATTCAAAAAACGCCGCCATTGCATTTACCGCTACCGGCAACAATTTTGAACTTGCGATAGCGGTTGCCATTGGCGTATTCGGCATTAATTCCGGCCAGGCTTTTGCCGGTGTGATCGGGCCATTGGTAGAAGTACCCGCATTAATCGCTTTGGTAAATGTGGCGTTTTGGCTGAAGAAAAAATATTATTCTTCAAGTAACCTGTAACGATTCTTTATACAATTCTAAAAATTATAAAGTAAGCATTCATGTCTTCAAAAAAGAAACTCCTGTTTGTTTGTGTAGAAAACAGCAACCGCAGCCAGATGAGCCAGGCTTTTGCCAAAATACATGGCGGCGACAATGTGGAAGCCTACAGCGCCGGCAGCAAACCCAGCGGTATTGTGAACCCGAAAGCCATTGCGGCTATGAAAGAATTGGGTTATGACCTAAGCACGCACGACAGTAAATCCTTGCAGGAAGTGGAACAATATGCCCCTTTTGATGCCGTGGTTACCATGGGTTGCGGCGATGCCTGTCCGTGGATGCCTGCAAAGAAATTTATTGATTGGCAGATCCCCGATCCCAAACATATGGAGCCTGCACAGTTCAATGAGGTGCGTGATTATATCAGCGGGAAAGTAAAAGATCTGCTGAAGGAATTATGATCTTCTTTGCTTCCGGTCATCATCCGTACCGATGATCGCTTCAATAATAGAAGAAACAAAACTTACCACCAGGCTAAAGAGTAAAGCTGCAAACCATCCTGTTACCACAAAGCCCGGAACAATATCGGCTGCCCATTTTACAATGATGATATTGATAACGAGTAAGAACAGCCCTAAGGTAAAAATGGTGATAGGTATGGTTAAGATAACAAGGATGGGCTTGATAAAACTATTCAGTAAACCCAATACTACGGCTACAAATAAAGCAGTAAGCGTACTGTCTACACTTACCCCATCTAAAATCCATGCAGCAAATAAAACGGCGACAGCAGTTGCAACGGTTTTCGCAAAGAATCTTCCCATGGTGGTTTATTTGTGAGTTAAGTTACCATTTATTTCTTGCGATCTCAAATGACCTCGCGAAACCTTGCGCCATAGCGTCTTTGCGGTGAAACCCTTAACCGCAAGGGCACAAGGACGCGAAGGTTCGCTAAGAAAAGGCTATACCACTACCAATTCATAAAACTCCTCAGGCACAAGGTATTTTTTGGCGAGGGTTTGGATTTCTCCGGGGGTGATGGACTGGACGGTTTTGATACTGCTGTAGAAATATTCATCAGTTAACCCGTTGAGTATATAATTCTTCCAGCGGGCAATGATCTGGAAAGGGCCATCGAGGTCGCCGAGGAGGGAACCGATCATGTAATTACGCACAAGATCAAGTTCTTCATCATCCACCAATTCATTGCAAAGGATATTCATTTCCTTATAGACCTCTTCCACTGTTGCTTCACAAACATCCCGCCCGGCTTCTGTGCTGATCATCCAGGCACTGTTATGGATATGGTTTTGCAGGTAACTGTGTATGCCATAAGTATATCCCTTGTCCTCACGGATATTGCTCATCAGCCTAGAGCCAAAAAACCCGCCGAAAATATTATTCAACACCTGCACTTTCTGAAAATCGGGATGATGGCGGTTAAAGAATGGACGGGCTATCCGGATAGCACCCTGCACGCCATCGGCATCATTCACAACATTATATTTCTTTGTTTCTGCGGTGGCAATATTATACGTGATCTCCGGCATGGCTTTACCATTCAGGCTCAGGTGGCCGAAGTTTTTATTCAGCTGTTCCGCAATATCTGCCGGTGGTTTACCGGCAACAAATACCAGGCATTTCCCTTCTGTATAGAACCGTTTATAAAATTCTATCAGCTCGTCGCGCTGCAGTTGCTCATAATCGAGTGTAGAAGTATATTTTCCATAGGGGTGATGAAATCCATAGATATATTCATCGATCAAACGGTTGGCAATAAAATCACATTTTTTCAGGTTCACTTCCAGCCGCTGCTTCTGGTTCTGTTTATAGATAGCCAGCTCTTCTTCAGGGAAGATACATTCCGTCATGAGTTCTGCTACAACCGGCAATAACTCAGGCAGTTTTTTTGCAAGGCAATGAAGGGTAATGGTTGCTGTTTCATTATAACAGCTCCGGTTCAGGTAAGCCCCATGAAATTCAAAATGTTCATTAATAGCAAAAGCTTTTCTTTTGGCTGTACCATTCTTGAGCATGAAGTTGGTGG
>CBHRAM010000218.1:0-6327 GCA_966076165.1 uncultured Chitinophagaceae bacterium | reverse complement strand
CATAGAAAAAGGTAAGTATAGTACATAAAAAGCCCCGCTTCTGCGGGGCTTTTGCATTCCGTCATTGCGATTCAACGTCATTGCGAGGAACGAAGCAAGCTGAGTTACGAATAATCGCGTGATTGAAATAGTAAGTTAGTTTTGTATTAGTAATACAAGCTGTATTTAAAAATTGTAATGGGTTATTGAATCTGTCTTAGTAAAATCCGAAGCACAGTTTGCTTCGTCGTTCCTCCTCGCAATGACGTTATTTTCCCCAGCGAAAAGTTTTTACATCGATGCCTGCCAGATCTAACACACGATCAACAACAGTTGCAGCCACTTCTTCAATCGTTTTCGGGTTGCTGTAAAAGGATGGAGTGGCTGGGCAGATGATCCCGCCTGCCAAGGTTACCGTTTCCATATTCTTAATATGGATCAGATTGTAGGGGGTATCTCTCACCATCAGAATCAATCTGCGGCGTTCTTTTAAAATCACATCGGCGGCGCGTGTTACCAGGTCATCACTAACACCTGTGGCAATTCTGCCTAAAGTTCCCATGCTGCATGGGGCAACGATCAATGTATTGTATCTGGCAGAACCTGAAGCGAAGGGAGCAGAAAAATCGAATTTATCAAAATAGCGAAAAGGATACTTGCTGTAATCTTCATTACCCAATTCTGATTGCCAGATCTCTTTGGCGTTCTTGCTCATTACAATACTTACTTCCTCGTATTGATCTTTCGCCAATACCAGTTTATCCAGTAATACTTTCGCATAGATAGAACCACTGGCACCGGTAATAGCTATCGCAATTTTATTGGGCATGGAGATAATTTACTGTATTAACAAAGTTAACATCAAAAAGTTATCAGGAATGCGGATGATTTTTACGGATAGCACTAAAAAGAAAGGGTTTCCTGCGATAACAGGAAACCCTTTCTGAAATTTATGAAAAATGGTTACTGGCCATCTTTATACATGATCTCATAATACTCATGCGCCATCCGGTTACTGTCGAACTGGAAACGTACATCACGCATACCGTTCTTCTGGATCTGCCTCCAGGTATCAAAATTGTCGTAGTAGATAGGCAGGATCTGCTGTTCCAGGATCTCGTAAGCCTTATTCAGATCATACTCATCCTGCTCGTGAACGGTCATGTTATGATAATCTGCCTTAGGTACCACAAAACCATTGTTACCGTGGTTGATAAATTCCGGGATCCAGCCATCATCGGTAGAAAAGTTAACGGCTCCGTTCATGGCAGCTGTCATACCACTGGTTCCCGATGCTTCGCGTGGAACACGTGGGTTATTTAACCAGACATCCGCTGCCTGTTTCAAACGTTTGCTCAATGCCAGCTCATAACCGATCATCACGGCTACATTCTTATACTTCTTGCTTAAATGAACAAGGTTATTGAACTGAGAGATCGCCGGATAATCGGCAGGGTAAGGTTTACCTGCCCATATGATCTGTACGGGATATTTTGCGTTGCTTAATAATTTTTCGAAACGCTCCATATCATAAGTAAGCATATCGGCACGCTTGTAACCTGCAAACCTTCTTGCCCAAACGATGGTGAGTACATTTGGATCAAAGATTTTACCTGTCTGATCGGCAACAATTTCAAAAGCCCTTTTCTTCAGGTATTTTTTTCTGTCGTCAAATCCATGGTCATTGCCTTCTTCCATGGCACGGTGCATCTGTTTATCGGCCCAATAGCGCCAGTTCTGTGCATTGGTAATGGAAGTGATCGGACAAACACCTTCATAGTTCTTCCACATTTCACGGCTCACTACACCATGCAAAGCAGAAACCCCATTGGCTTTTCTGGCAAAACGTAAAGCAGCGAGTGAGTGGTTGAACTGGTCGTCTTTTGTACCGGTGATCTTACGGACTTCATCAATACTCAGTCCGCAGAAATAACTCATTTTATGACAAAGGTAGATATCATGTTTTTCATTACCTGCTTCCTCAGGTGTATGCGTAGTGAACACCAGATGCTCTTTTACTTTTTCCAGGCTCTTGAATTTATTTAAGAGATAGAAAGCAGAAGAAATTCCGTGTGCTTCATTTAAATGATATACATCCGGGTTAAAGCCGAGTTCATCCACCAGTTTCGCACCACCCACACCCAGCAAAATAAACTGGGCCACTTTGGTAGCTACGTTTGCATCATATAAACGGTGCGTGATGGTTTGTGAAACATAATCATTCTCGGGTAAGTCGGTGCTTAGTAAGAAAAGCGGTGCACTGCAGAAGGTTTCGGGATTAAGATAATACGCTTTTACCCAAACCGGGTGCTCATGGATCAGGATCTGAAATTTGATACCGGTGTCTTCCAGAAAATCAAAATTCTTTTCCATGAACGTAACCTGTAATGTCTGATCCTGGTTACGTGCCTGGTCGTAATAACCGTTTTTCCATAATATGCCGATACCGATCATATTCTGGCGTAATTCGTAGGCACTGCGTAAATGTGAACCGGCCAGGAAGCCCAAGCCTCCGCTATAGATCTTCAGCGGTTGATGTATGGCAAATTCCATAGAAAAATAAGCAACTTTCTTAGCGTACTGCTCATTGTTCTGATAAGGCACCTGGTAGTTTCGAAAATTCATTATGTACTTGTTTGGTTAAAAATGCGGGTGCAAGATAGGTGTTCTGAATTTAAATGTATTTTATACACATTGCTATGTGGGTAACCTGTTGCAGGGTATTTTGAAATACACAATCCAATGATCATCTGGATTTTTTGGAAGAACGGGGCTCTTTCTTTTTGATGAACGTATCGTCAAAAAAACATTTGATTCCGCGATGGTTTCCGCAACTGCCTTTTTCTTTCAGGCTGATCTCATTGTCCCCGAATTTAAAATCGATCACACAGGGGTCGCCATTCTCGAGGAACTGGGCCTTATTGGCATCTTTCATTTTCATTTCCCCTTTTAACTCGCCTGTGCAACTGCCTTCATTTTTTTCGAAGTGGATAAAGAAAGTATAGGTATTGGGTTTTTTAGAATCACGGATAGAGATATAATTCTTTTTATCCTGCACATAATCGCCACTGTATTTATTTTTTCTTGGCAACGTGTCGATGGGGTTGATCACACCTGTTTTCTTCTGGTCCTCATTTGAGTCGTTGATCACTACCATAAAAATGCCACTGCTGCTATAGATCCAACCTGTTCTGGAGAACTGCATATTATTATCCTTGCCCATTTTTTCACGGCTGATCAGAAAAGTAGGTTCGCGGTTAACAGAAACGGAATGCGTATATTCCTCATCCATGCCTGTACGCAGGATCTCTTTGGATGCGAGGTATTTGTTTTTCTTATCCGTTACAAATACCGCGAGGTATGTATTTTTTTTCACCGTAAAACTGAGCAGCAGGTAATTCTCTTTTTCCTTCTCAATTTTTCCAACCGGATGGATCACCAGTTTACGGTTGGTTCCGGTAATGGGTGTTAAAGCACTATCTGGAAAAAACTGTAACAGGGCTTTTGTGCCGATGGTGATGGTATCACCGGCTTTATGCAGATTGGTATCGGCCACTACATAGGGCAGATTGAGTTTGGGGAATGCGGCAATGAAATCAGTAACCTTAACAGGGACTTCTCCGGAGAGGTCAATTTTCTTTTCCTTACAACCCCAGAGTGCCAGCAGCAGGAGGATAGGCAAACATCTTTTCATTCCCGAATATTTCCATAAAAATAAGCCTTTCGGCCAAAGTGGGCCATTGCGCCCTTATTTAATGAATTATTTTTTTTAGATTTGTCTAAAAATAATTTTAGATACAATGAGCTTTACCATAACCGAAGAAAATTATATCAAAGCCATTTTTCACCTGCAACAGGGGGAGGGAACCGTGTCAACCAACGAGTTAGCCGCCGAACTGCATACCAAAGCTGCTTCGGTTACGGATATGCTGAAGAAACTGAAGACCAAGAAACTCCTGAGCTATGAACGGTATAAGGGTGTGAGACTGAGCGCGGAAGGCAAGAAGCTGGCCCTGGCCATTGTGCGTAAACACAGGCTTTGGGAATATTTCCTTGTAAATACCCTGCAGTTTGGCTGGGATGAGGTACACGAAGTGGCAGAAGAACTCGAACATGTGAGCAGTAAGAAACTGGTGGAGAAACTGGATGCTTTTTTGGGGCATCCAAAATTTGATCCGCATGGGGATCCTATTCCGGACAGTCATGGTAAAATGGCCGTTCAGCAACAGATCAACCTGATTGACCTGCCCGTGAACAAAGCAGCAGAAGTGAGCAGCGTGGGCAGCCAGTCAACCGAATTACTGGAATTATTAAAGCACAAACATATCGGCATCGGCACAAAGCTGGAAGTGAAAAGGAAATTCAGTTTTGATCATTCTATTGAGATCAAACTGAAGAACCAGAACCCATTTACCATCAGCCAGCAATTGGCACAGGCATTATTTGTAAAATTAGTTTGATATGGCGCAAAGGTTTCATAGTGATCAGTCGTTAAGTGAAGTACATGAATCAGTAGACACCACGGCCCCCCGCAAAGGCTGGAGAAGGATCCTCGCCTATATTGGGCCTGCCTACCTCGTTAGCGTAGGGTATATGGACCCGGGCAACTGGGCAACCGATCTGCAGGGTGGGGCACAGTTTGGTTACAAACTCATCTGGGTATTGTTGATGAGTAACCTGATGGCCTTATTACTGCAAAGCCTGAGTGCCCGCTTAGGTATTGTAAGAAGAAGGGACCTGGCACAGGCCAACCGCGAAGTATATCCGCCATTTGTCAATTTCTGTTTATACATCCTGGCCGAGCTGGCCATTGCTGCCTGTGATCTGGCCGAAGTATTGGGGATGGCCATCGGGATCCATCTGTTAACCGGCCTGCCCCTGATCTGGGGAACGGTGATCACGGTGCTCGACACGTTTCTTTTTCTGTTGTTACAACGATATGGGATCCGTAAAATGGAAGCGTTCATCATTTGCCTGGTGGCGATCATTGGTGGTTCCTTTCTTTTTGAGATCTTTCTGGCACAACCCAATATGGGCGAGGTTGCGAAAGGTTTTATACCCTCTACATTAAATAACCAGGCTTTATACATTGCCGTAGGGATTATTGGTGCCACGGTGATGCCGCATAATCTTTATCTCCATTCGGCATTGGTACAAACCCGGAAGATCAGCTCAGATGTATTGGGTATCAAACGTGCCCTTAAATACAATAATATCGACAGCACCATTGCACTCAATGCTGCTTTTTTTGTGAATGCGGCCATACTTGTGTTAGCCGCTTCGGTCTTCTTTAATTCGGGCCATACACAGGTGGCAAAGATCCAGGATGCACATCAATTATTACAACCCTTGCTGGGTAGTAAACTGGCCCCGATCCTGTTTGCAGTAGCATTGATTGCTGCCGGACAAAGTTCCACTTTAACAGGCACGCTGGCCGGACAGATCGTAATGGAAGGGTACCTGCAATTGCGGATCAATCCCTGGTTAAGAAGATTACTTACAAGGGTTATTGCTATCGTTCCGGCAGTTGTGGTGATTCTTTTATATGGCGAAGAAAAAGTAGATGACCTGTTGGTATTCAGCCAGGTAATTTTAAGCCTGCAATTGGGTTTTGCCGTGATCCCCTTGATCCATTTTGTAAGTGATAAAAGAACCATGGGGCAGTTCGCTATCCGCTGGCATGTAAAACTGATCGCATGGCTGGTGGCGGTGATCCTGGTGTTCCTGAATGTACGCTTGGTAGGAGAGGAAGCCTGGAAAGTATTTGACTCGGCCGAGATCGGATGGGTCTGGAAAGCCTTATTGGCACTGGGTATCTTAGGGTTTATCTGGTTGTTCCTTACCATGACCTTATTGCCCATCCTACAAAAACGTATGCAGAAGCAAAGAGTAACCCTGCATGGTGAAACAGTTACACTGGAAAACCTGAGTATTAAAAAGACCAACCGGATTGCCATTGCACTGGATTTTTCAAAGTCAGATCAGAAATTGATCGCGCATGCAGTAGCACAGGGGCATACCTCCGTAACCTATATTTTATTGCATGTGGTGGAAAGCGCTTCTGCACGGTATCTGGGTGAAGCGAGTGATGATGATGAGACCAGAAAGGACAGGCAAAGGCTGGAGAATTATGCTTTACAGTTAAAGGAGATGGGTTATAAAGTAGACGCATTTATCGGCTATCGCAGCCGTGTAAAAGAGATCATACGGATCGTAAAAGAATCAGAAGCGGATATGCTGGTGATGGGGGCACACAGGCACTCTGGATTAAAGGATTATATTTTTGGGGAGACGATCGAAGATGTTCGTCATGCGTTGCCGATTCCTGTGTTGATTGTGAATGTGTGA
>CBHRAM010000217.1:0-6343 GCA_966076165.1 uncultured Chitinophagaceae bacterium | reverse complement strand
GGGTTTTGTGCAAGGGATGTAAAGACAGAAAAAAATATACAAAAACCGAGAATAACTTTTTGTACAGGATGTTTATATGAGATCGGCATAAAACAATTATTTAGATCATAAGATAGGAATTTTTTATAAGACGAATAAACGCAGTGATCAGAACACGACGATTTTTTATCCGATTACAAACACTTACATCCGAAAGTAACCGACTAATAACCGAATACTTCCTGGTTCCGTTTTCATATTTGTTCTGTTAACGGCAGTGACCAAACTGCTCAATTAAAAACAAAAATCCAAACTGAACCGTTATGAATGCGATCAGAAACAAAGTTCAACTCATTGGCAATCTCGGCCAGGCACCCGATATTAAAGTGATCGGCGACAACAAGAAAGTGGCCCATTTAAATGTTGCCACCAACGAGAACTACAAAAATGCCAAAGGCGAAAAAGTTACCGAAACCCAGTGGCACAATGTGATTGCCTGGGGTAAACTGGCTGAGATCGCCGAAAAATACCTGGTAAAAGGCACAGAAGTAGCCATCGAAGGCAAACTCATCAACCGCAATTACACAGACAAACAAGGCATCAAACGCTATATAACAGAAGTGCAGGCAAATGAACTGCTGATCCTTACGAAGAAAGCCTAGGGAATATTGAATATTGAACAAGGAACGAAGAATGATGAATGTAAATCCATCCGTATCATAGTTCACATACTTCAACATTCAATATTCCTTGTTCAATATTCAATATTCACACCCCGTCCTTATCTTTGCCGCTCTATGAGCACAAAGCCCACCCTCAACACCGTTCTCTCACCACGTTTGCTCGATATCTACGATGTCAAAAATGCGATCGTAGTTGTGATCGATGTTTTTCGTGCGACCTCTACCATTGCTACTGCCTTATATAATGGAGCAGCAAGGGTGATACCCGTGGATTCAGTGGATCAATGTATTGCCATTGGCCAGCAAACAGGTGGAATTACTGCAGGTGAAAGGGATGGGAAAGTGATCGAGGGGTTATCTTATGGAAACTCTCCGGCAGAATATCCGCGCTCTTTTATTGAAGGCAAAACCCTGGTACTGACCACTACCAACGGAACCAAATTGCTGCACATGGCTTTAAAGAACGGTGCATCAGAAGTGGTTACGGGTTCTTTTCCCAATATTTCTGCTGTATGCGGTCATCTCGTGGCAGAGAAAAAAAATGTGATCCTTGGGTGCTCGGCCTGGAAAGATAAATTCAATCTCGAAGACACATTGTTTGCGGGTGCCGTAATAGAACGCATCAAAGAACATTTCACCATCCACTGCGATAGCAGCCTGATGGCCGAAGACATGTACAAACTCCACAAAAACGATATGTTCAGCTTTATCCGTAAAACCACCCATTGGCACCGCCTGGCTGCCTACGGACTCGAAAGCGATCTCGAATACTGCGTAAGCCCCGACCTGGCCAATGTGCTGCCAAGGTATCAGAATGGAGACCTGGTAGTAGGTAATTAAAAATTAATAATTAGTAATTAATAATTGGGATAGGGCTGTCTTGTGTCTTTGCGAGGGAGACGGGTTGAAGCAATCTGCGTAAATGAACGGGAGAAATTCCCTATGGGGGTTTCTGGCCGGGGAATATCCTGATTAATCAGGGTTTCTGTTAATAAATAGCTATCAATTCCAAAATTTCCCCATTTCCCAATTCCAAAATGGGCTTTTTTGGGGATTTCCTTCGGAAACCCACTTGCTTTCCTTTACTTTTGCAAATTGCCCTTTACGAAGTGTGGGGCGGTGGTCTTGGGCCCGGAATAAGTCCGGAACTATCCCAATTCAATTCATCCCAAACTTCAAACGCCAAACTCCAAACATTCCATGGCTTTACCGTATTTGGTTAAACATATCTACAACAGCGGAACGGAAGAAGTGATTCGCCGCGGGAAAAAGATACATGCGCTCGGCAATGTAGAACTGGTGGAGTATGATGACCTGATGGCCTCGGTGATCTTTCGCGTAAAAGATGATGGGTATGCCACTTTTTATAAAGTGCATATCAACCAGTTTAAAGACCCCAAAACATTATCACTTCTTTGTAGCTGTCCTTATAACCTTTCAGAGATCTGTCGCCACAAAGCCGGTGCCCTGTTTCATTTACAGGATATGCTGGATAAGAATTTACTGGGCGATAAAGAAACCATTTACGATCAGCGCCACACGGTGGTAAAAATGAAACAGCTCGAGCTGAAGCTGATCCGTATGCTATCGGCACAGGCCAATTTTGAAGCGGCGGAAAATTATTTGCGTAGTACCCGAAGCAATATCCTCGAAGCAAAAGACGAAAGGGTAGTGGCTGAACTGGAACATGAGGGCGAACTGTTCAAAGTAGTGATACAGAAAAACGAAGAACGCAATTTTGATACCAGCTGTACCTGTCAGAGTGATACAGAACATCCCTTGTGTATTCACAAGGATATTGTGTTGCTGCAGTTACTCCATAATTACGGCCCCAATTATTTTGACAGCATCCGTAACTGGGATAAGGAAAAAAATAAATTACTTGCCTTATACGGCTATTCATTGACCGACGACCTGAAAGGTAAATTTGAATTCACCTATACTGATGGTAAACCGTTTCTGCGTGTACTCGATACTTCTATCAAGCGGGTTTCTTTAAACACCGCGGCAGAAACAAAACCCAGGCCTGTTGAAGCATCCGGCAGTTTTGAACCTGCGGTTGCTGTTGTGGAAGAAGATCCGGTTAAGACCCTTTTAAAACTCGGCATTGTATTTACCGAACACGAATTACAATATCCTTACGTGCAGTTAGATGCGGTGCAGGGAGAAGCCGACGAAGAGAATACCAAATACATCAGCAAAGCGGTAAAACTTGATCTTGCAAAATTCATCAACACAGAAGTGTTTAGTGAAGATGATAAAATGCTGTTGCAGCAATTACGCAAACTCATGCCTGGTGAAGTGAGCCGTTACTTAAACCGTAACTCCCCATTCAGCGGAATCTGGGAAAATATTATCCAGCAACACGATGATGAATTGCCTGAAGAAACCCGACACCTGATCAATGAATTCCTGCACCCTAAATTCAAGAAATTCTTTACGGATCTGGCGGGCAGCCCCTTTGTGTTCTATCTGCCGGCCAAGAAAACCTTTACCACTTCCAATCTCTTACAGGCAGAACTGGTACCTGAGTTTATCAGTCCTGAATTTGAAGTAAGCTATGCCAATGGTGTATATGAAGTGGACTGCCGCGTAAAACTTCCTTTGGCCGATCTGAATATTTCAGATAACGAAAGTGAATCAGCGCTTTTGTTCCGCTACCATAACCAGTTCTTTACCTGGCAGCGTTCCGAAGATATTATGCTGGTGGAGAAATTCCTGCCAACCGGTAAGATCCGGATCGCGGCAGAAGACTGGGCCGTACAGTTAACACAGTTCATTCTTCCTTTATCGAAAGATTATACCGTGCATTTTACCAATGTACAGAAAGAGGAAGTAAAAGACCTGAAGCCGGAAGTAAAGATCATGCTGAAAGAAAAAGGCGACTATCTTTTGTTCCAGCCTGTGTTCAGCTATCGCGGATATGATATACGCACGGCAGATAAAGAGAAGATCATTCTTCCCATCGAAGATAAATTACTGGTCATCACCCGTAACCTCGAAGCAGAGAAAGAGTTTGTACAAAAAATAGAATCCCTGCACTCTGCTTTTATCCGTCCCGTGGAAGGAAATGTATTGGCCTTAAAGGGAACGGATGTATTACGCAATAACTGGTTCTTCCTTTTTGTGGATGCTGTGAAGGAGATGAATATTCCTGTGTTTGGATTTGAAGCCTTAAAGAATTTCCGTTTCAATACTGCCAAACCTTCAACCAAAATATTCATCAGCAGCAATACCGATTGGTTCGATGCCAAAGTGGAGATCCTATTTGGCGAGCAGAAAGTAACGGTGGAAGAAGTGAAGAAAGCGTTGGGCAACAAACAACAGTTTGTACAACTCGAAGACGGCACGCTGGGAATCTTACCTGAAGAATGGATCAAAAAATATTCACTGCTGTTCCGTGTGGGTGATGGTAAGTCGGGCAACATGAAACTGAGCAAGTATCATTTCAGTGTGATCGAAGAATTATACATGCAGCGTGATGAAGAAGAACTCTTCTTTAAACTCGAAGAAAAATACGAACGGCTCAAAGACAATCATTCCATCAAACCCGTTCCGGCACCGGCACACCTGAAAGAAGTGTTACGCCCTTACCAGGAGAGCGGGTTCCAGTGGTTGAATTATTTACGGGAAGTACAATGGGGAGGAATATTGGCCGATGATATGGGTCTTGGTAAAACCATCCAGGCACTCAGTTTTATTCATCATCTGAAAGAAGAAACCGGTAGCTTAAAAGCTTTGGTGGTTTGTCCTACAACCCTGATGTTCAACTGGCAGAATGAGATCACGAAATTTACCCCTACACTCACTTTTTCCATACACCACGGTGGTAACCGGACAAGGGATGGTTTAGGCAGTGGTGATATTGATGTGATCATCACCACTTACGGAACCCTCCGTAGTGATATCAAACAGTTTGTAGATATTGAGTTCGATTATGTGATACTGGATGAAAGCCAGGCCATCAAAAACCCCGGCAGTAAAGTAACCAAAGCCGCAGGCCTCCTGAAAGCCAAGAACCGTTTGTGTTTGAGCGGTACCCCTCTACAGAATAACACCTTCGATATTTTCGCACAGATGAACTTCCTCAATCCGGGCATGCTGGGTAGTGTAGAGTTTTTTAAACAGGAATTCTCTGTACCCATTGATAAGTTTGGCGAGAAAGAACAGAAAGACCATTTGCGTAAACTCTTATATCCCTTTATTCTTCGCAGAACCAAAGAACAGGTGGCGAAAGATCTTCCCGAAAAACAGGAAATGGTTCTGTTCTGCGAAATGGGTGATGAACAACGTAAGATCTATGAAGCCTATCGGAATGATTACCGTGATAAGATTCTGGGTGTTGTTGAAAACCAGGGTATCCAGAAATCACAACTTACGATCCTGCAAGGCCTGATGAAATTGCGCCAGATCTGTGACAGCCCGGCGATTGTAAAAGAAGAAGAACGTTTCCCGAATGTATCAGTGAAACTGGAAGAGCTTGGCCGTGAGATCACAGAAAATATCAGTAACCACAAAGCATTGGTATTCTCTCAATTCCTGGGCATGCTGGCATTGATCAAAGAAAAAATGAAAGAACTGGGTGTGGATTATGAATATTTCGATGGAAGCAGCACTGTTGCCGAAAGAGAAAAAGCCATCACCCGTTTTCAGAACGATGAGAACTGCCGTGTATTCCTGATCTCACTAAAAGCCGGTGGTGTGGGTCTGAACCTTACCGCTGCGGACTATGTATACATTGTTGATCCATGGTGGAACCCTGCAGTAGAACAGCAGGCAATTGACCGTACCCACCGTATCGGACAAACCAAAAATATCTTTGCCTACCGGATGATCTGTACCGATACCGTAGAAGATAAGATCTTAAAACTCCAGGAGCGCAAACGCAATCTTGCCAAAGACCTGATCACAGATGATGAAGGATTTGTGAAGAGCCTTACCAAGGAAGATGTGGAATACCTGTTCAGTTAATTATTGAGATAAGAATCCTCTTCTTTATTAAATTCTGTAGAAAATTGAGATTGATTCTTACATTTTCTTTAGCAGAAAACGGGCAATACTATCCGGCATTCTTGAACCGATCGTATTCATTGAGAAAGCGAGTCTTGTTCGGGTAAAGTTAAACGGGGGCACTTTAAAATGGATAAAGCCGATACTGTCACAGGTCTCAAAACTGCTTATCTTTTCAGTGTCAGAACTGTAAAAAATAGTTAGCGACTGCATGCTTGTTGAGTTACTGTTAATGGCCCGTTCAAACGTATTCCCTTTCTTATAGTCGGCAGCAGTAAATGATTGCATATTTGACCTTGCTTCATCAAAGAATTGTTTGGTCCTTTTTGAGTTTTCCTGAGATGAATTGAATGTAAATTTTAATTGCAGTAAGCTGTCTCTGATATATTTTGATAGGGCGTCATCAGTATCATCAGGCAGATTTTTCACATGCATATAAACGGGAACTGTTTTATCTAAATAACGAAACCTCGGCCCCTTTGCAGTAATACCCGTTACAAATAAACCCATGATCAACAGGAAGGATTTCATCTGTTTATTTTATCTCTCTAATATAATAATAAAACAAATGCATTGTATGTGAAACCAATCAAACCGTGCCGTTGTGTGGTGGTTTGGAAGTAAATTTAACACCAACGCCCAAAACCGCGGGTGTGTTGACTGGGGTGGAA